>CAMSXY010000058.1 GCA_947065955.1 uncultured Caryophanales bacterium
ACACAAGGATGAACACTCTTTCCCTACACGACGCTCTTCCGATCTTTCAAATAATTTTGAAAAATAAATCATCTATGGTATAATTAGAAATAGTAATGGAGGAAATATATGACAGTTGATGGAATTTTTAATCTTATAAAAAGTCTAATTGATGTTTTACTCGTTTGGGCAATTTTATATTATATACTTAAGAATTTGAGAAAAAATGTTAAAATGGTTCTTTTATTTAAAGGAATTTTAGTCATAATTTTTCTAAAAATTTTTAGTGATCTTTTAGGGTTAGTAACCATTGGTTTTTTACTTGATTATATTATTGAATGGGCTCCTCTTGCTTTAATTATTATTTTTCAACCAGAAATTCGAAATGTATTAGAACATTTAGGGCGAAGTCAACTTCTTGGTCGTCATAAAGTTTTAACGGTTGATGAACGAGAAAAAATGGTTTATGAGATTGTTGGTTCTCTTGATTATTTAAGAAAAGCTAAAATTGGTGGTTTAATTGTTATTGAAAGAGATAATAGTTTAAACGATTATATCGAAAGATCTAAAAAAATTTATGCGGAAATATCCAGTGATCTTTTAATTTCTATTTTCTTTCCTAATAACCCTTTACATGATGGTGGTGTTATTATTCAAGGAGATAAAATTACGAGTGCGGGGGCTGTATTTCCAACAAGCGATAATTTAAAAATTAGTAAACGTCTTGGAACAAGACATCGTGCAGCTCTTGGTATTTCTGAAGAAATGGACTGTATTTCTATTATTGCATCTGAGGAAACAGGTAGACTTTCTCTTGCTATTGGTGGGGAACTTTATTATAATTTGTCTTTGGATGATATAAAAATTCGTCTGTTAGATGAATTAAGACCAAAGAAAGTCATTATTTCCGATGAAGAGGAGGTAGAGGATGAAAATAATTAAAGATATTTTGGCTTCTATTTATCAAGTAATTGATAAGGTATTTATTTTACCAATTACTAAATTCGTTTTTAGAATAACAAAAAAGTTTGATCGTCCAAGTAAATGGTTAGAAAATTGGCTTTCTAAAAGTAATACATTGCTTTTTATTTCCTTGATTTTATCTATTTTTATTTTTATTGTTATTGATCAAAAAATTCTTTTTTTTAGTCGAAGTTCGGCTGAGGTATTAAAAAAGCAACCTGTCGTTGCTGTTTATAATGAAGATGCTTATGTAATTGAGGGACTTCCTGAATTTGTAGATATTACTTTGATCGGTAGTAAAACAGATCTTTATATTGCAAAACAGTCTCCTACCAATACTGTTCAAATTGATTTAAGTGGTTATACAGCAGGACAATATAAAGTTGATATTAATTATAACAATGTATCTAGTTCTCTTGAATATAGTGTTAATCCTTCTTTTGCAACGGTTACTATTTATCCAAAAATATCAAAAGGTAAAACGCTTACAATTGATGTTTTAAATCAGGATAATTTAGATGATAAATTAGTTATTGAGGATGTTAAAGTTCCAAATGAAGAAGTTGTTATTAAGGGAGCAGAATATCAAGTTTCTAAAGTAGCAACGGTTAAAGCTCTTGTGGATATTAATAACTTAGTAAAACAGCAAGTCGGAACGCATACTTTAAAAGATGTTCCTTTAAAAGCTTATGATGAACAAGGAAATGTTGTGGATGTTGAAATTGTACCTGGTACAATTGATGCGGAAGTTGTTATTTCTTCCCCTAGTAAAGAGGTTCCTATTAAAGTTATTCCAAAAGGAGAAGTTGCTTTTGGTGGAGCTATTAGTGCAATTAGTTCTAGCGTTACAAAGGTAACCGTTTATGGAACTAAAGAGGCTATTGCAAATTTAGAATATGTACCTGTTGAAATTGATGTAACAGGTTTAACAGAGGATCGTCAGTATAAGATGGAACTCGTAAAACCTAGTGGAATTAAATCTATGTCGGTTTCTAATGTAACTGTTGATATTGCTGTTATTTCTGAGGTTTCCGAAAAAACGTTAGAAGTAATAATTGACTTTAGAAATGTAAAAAATGGATACTCTGCACAGGGATCAACACCAAATGATTATAAGGCTGTTGTTCGTGTAAAAGGAGTTCCTAGTGTTATTAAAGATATGGTAGCTACAGATGTAACGGCTTATGTAGATCTTTCAACTTATAAAGAGGGTCAAAAACAAGAGGTTGAAGTCCATGTAGAGGGAATTGACGTAAAGGTTCAATATGTAGCGGTTACTAAGAAAATAACTGTGGATATTTATAAAAATTAAAAAAGATCATTGATCTTTTTTAATTTTTTTATAAAATTTTGGGAAAAATAAAAATACTATGTTTTTTATTTCATATCAATGTGTTGAAATAAAAGACCAATATTGATAAGCCCAGCAATTCCAACGATGGAATAAACAATACGTGCAAGAGAATGGTTTTCTCCGAAAAGAGCTTCTACTAAATTATAGTCAAATAAACCAATTATTCCCCATACAACGGCACCAATAATGGTTATGACTAAGCAAGTTTTTTGTAATCCTTCCATATTTTCTCCTTTCTTTTTCATTTTTTATTGTTAACAAAAAAAAATAATTTATTCATTCATAAATAGAATAATTATTCCATATATTTTATTGAACAAAAGGAGTGGAATGATGAAAAGAAAATTATTGTTCGTTTTTGTAGTAGTTTTAGGCGTTATGACGATGGGATGTGGAAAACTTGGTAGTGCGGATGTTTTAAAAGAATTTACTAAGAAAGTCGAAAATGCTGGTGCCTATCATATGACAGGAGAATTGGAAATTTTAAACAATGAAGATCGTTATCTTTACGATGTAGAAGTTTCTTATAAAAAAGAAAATTATTTTCGTGTTAGTTTAAAAAACCAAACGAATAATCATGAACAAATTATTTTAAAAAATGAAGAGGGTGTATTTGTTTTGACGCCATCTCTTAATAAAAGTTTTAAATTTCAAAGTGAATGGCCTTATAATAATTCTCAAACTTATATTTTACAGGCACTTTTGAAAGATATGAAAAATGATACGGAAGCCAATATTACAGAAACAGAGGATGGTTATTTATATACAACAAAGGTAAATTATTCAAATAATCGTGAATTAGTAAAACAAAATATTTATATGAATAAGGATTTAATGGTTACTCAAGTAGATGTTTTAAATGCTAGTGACCTTGTTCTTATGAAAATGAAGTTTAATAATATTGATTTTAAAGCAAACTTTGAAGATTCTTATTTTAGTTTAAAGGAGAATATTGATACAACTAGTATTGATACAACGCAAACGACAAGTAAAATTGATAATATTATTTATCCTATGTATATTCCAGATAATACACATTTGTCAGAACAAAATAAGGTTTCTACAGAAAATGGGGAAAGAGTTATTCTTACCTTCAATGGCGAAAGTCCATTTATGTTTGTACAGGAAACAGTATCTGTTTCTAAGGATCTTGTAACAATTCCTATGTATGGTGATCCTTATTTTCTTGCCGATACAGTAGCTGCTATTTCAGATTCTTCCGTTACTTGGATTAGCAATGGTATGGAATATTACGTAGTATCGGATGTGCTTAGTGATGAACAGTTAATTACAATTGCCAATTCGATTAGTTCTCTTCCTGTTATTAAGTAAAAAAAGTTGTTAAAAAATAATAAGATATGTTATAATAAATGGTAGGTGATATGTATGAGCAAACAAAAAGAATTTCGTAAAAATATGAATAATAATAAAAAGATTAATAAAAAGGAAGTTATTAAAGAACCCGATGAAATGAAAAGATTGATACAATTAGTTTTAATTTTAGTAATTGTTTTTGTTGTTTTTTATGCACTTACTAAGTTTTTAATTGATCGCAGAAATCTTGATGATACAGTTCCAGCTGAAAAGGTTGTTAATATTCAATATAATCAAATTTTGCTTTCCAATTTACTTACGCAGAAAAATGAACATTACTATGTAATGGCTTCCTCTGATGATGATTATGCAAGTAGTCTTTATAGCGTATATATGACTCAATATAGTGAAAAAGAAAAGGCACTTCGTTTTTATACGGTAGATTTAAAGAGTCATTTTAATAATCCTTTCCTTGCAGAGACAAGTCATTTAGAAATTACAAATATTAAGGATTTGAAAGTATCTGGATCTACTTTATTTGAAATTGAAAATGGTGTTATTGTGCATTATTATGAAGGAAAAGAAACAATTGTAAATCAATTTAAAGAGATGTTAAAATAATTGCCAAATGGCAATTTTTTTTTGTTAAAATTATATGTTTTGATGAAGAAAATATATATCTTTTTTAATTTGACATAGATATAACTTTATGTTAATATATTTTCTGTTAAAGGAGGTTTTCTATGGCAGAATTTAATTTATCAAACAGAGAATTTGAAAAATTAACAACTGAACAAAAAATTCAATATTTTTCTAAATTAAAGGATTTATATATTCAGAAAACATCTTCTAAAAAAGAAACAAAATTTAATATTGGACATGAATTGATAGTGCAACTTTATCCTATTTTAAGAAATTATGAGTATGAGATTATTGGAATGGAGCATATCCCAGACAATGGAAATGCATTATTTATGTGTAATCATTCTAATTCTCATGATTTTTTTACAATTCATGAAATTTTTGAAAAAATCGGTATAAATGTTTCTGTTCTTGCTGCTTCAGATGATTTAAATATTTTTACAAAATTATTGTTCCAAATTTCGGATGCCACATTATTTGATCGAGCCGTTAAATCTTCTGTTGAAAAAGCTATGGGAACTTATTGTGCAAAATTATTGGAGGGTTCTGCTGGGGCTCTTTTCGGTGAAGCAACATGGAATTTGCATCCTTATCGTCCTATGCAACCTTTAAAAATTGGTGGAGCAAAAATTGGTGCTATAACTGAAAAATTAATTGTTCCAACTATTTTTGAGTATGTAGAGATACCAAAAATGTGTTTGAAAGAAAGTGATTTATATTCTAAATGTGTTGTAAGGTTTGAAAGACCTATTCGTATACAAAGACAGGAAAGTTTGGTATTCCAGACGAACATGATTCAAACTATTATGGAGAAAAGTCGTCTTGGTTTATGGAAACAGCTTGGAATTGAAAGGACTATGGATGATATAGACTATAATCTATATTTAAATCATACTTATTTGAAAAAATATGGCGCTTTCGGTTATACTTATCATTCAGAGGAGGAATCTCGTTTTCTCCGTTCAGAAGAAAATGAATTTTGTTTGGATGAATTTGGTCGTTTTGTTCCTGGAGTTACTTCAAAAAAACAAGGGAAAGTTTATCTAAAAAAAAGTTTTTAAAATAATAATTTATATTTTTTTTCTTGCATTCTTATATTCCAATTGTTATACTTAATAATAAAGTGGTGATAAAATGTCAAATCTATATTTTCCGACATGTGGTCTTTTCTGTATTGTTTTTATTGTAATATTATTTTTTTCAAAAAAAAGGTTGAATACAAAGGAGACTAAAATTTATTCTTTTATGATTTTGAGTAGTCTTTTTGATTTAATATTGGTAACTATAGAACTTCTTATTGCTTATTATAATTATAGTGAATCTACTTATTTCCTTTTGAAACTTATTAATAAAATAGATTTTATACATTATATAGTATGGCCGACTCTTCTTTTTCTTTATATTTATTATATAACATATTTAGATATAAAAAAGTATAATTTGTTAAAAAAGATATTAATTGTTGCAGATATCCTTTTTGTTTTTATTGAATTTTTGTTGCCCATTGAACTAATAAATCAAAATGGTTCTATGGGAATTACTGGTTTATCCTCTAGTTTTGTTTATGTTATTGCAATGCTTTATTTAGTGGGAATGGTAATTATTTTATTATTCAATATACAAAAAATTTTTAATGCAAAATATGTACCCATTATTAGCTTTATCATTTTTATGGTAATTGCAGCTGTGGTTAGAGTTATTAATCCCACATTGATTATTATTCCAACTATTCTTGTTTATATTGATTTAATTATGTATAATACGATAGAAAATCCTGATATGAAAATGATTCAACAACTTAATTTGGCTAAAGATCAAGCAGAAAAAGCTAATCGAGCTAAAAGTGATTTTTTATCAAGTATGAGTCATGAAATTAGAACACCTTTAAATGCGATAGTAGGATTATCCGAAGATATTGCCTCTTATAAGGATAAAGTTCCAAAAGAAGTGGTTGAGGACACAGAAGATATTTTAAATGCATCTCAAACTCTTTTAGAGATTGTTGGGAATATATTAGATATTAATAAAATTGAAAGTAATAAAATGGAAATTGTTGAAAATCCATATAATTTTAAGGAAGAAATAATGAAAATGGCTAAAGTAGCTGCTACAAGGATTGGTGAAAAGCCGATCGATTTTAAGATGTCTTTTGCGGATGATCTTCCTTATGAACTTATCGGAGATAAAGTTCATATGAAAGGGATAGTTAACAATTTACTTACCAACGCTTTTAAATATACGGAAAAAGGAGAGGTTAATTTTACTGTAAAATGTATTAATCAAAAAGATATTTGTCATTTGATGATTAGTGTAGAGGATACAGGAAGAGGAATAAAAGCTGAACTTATTCATAAACTATTTACTAAGTTTGAACGATTGGATATTGAAAAGAATACAACAGCAGAGGGGACGGGACTAGGGCTAGCTATTACAAAGTCTTTGGTAGAAATGATGGGTGGAAAAATCAATGTTCAAAGTCAATATGGCAGAGGATCTTTATTTATAGTTCAAATTCCTCAAAAAATTAGTAAAATGGTAGAACCTCTATCCTCTATTGTAAAAAATGATTCTAATTCTTCTTATGGAAGAAAAAGAATATTAGTGGTAGATGATAATAAATTAAATATTAAAGTGGCTAGAAAAGCCTTACAAAATTTTTCTTTTGAAATAGATGAATGTCTTAATGGACAAGAATGCCTTAAAAAAATTGTTCGTGGAGATGAATATGATCTTATTCTTATGGACATTATGATGCCAACTATGAGCGGAAAAGAAACGCTTATGAATTTAAAAAAAATCCCAAATTTTAAAATTCCTGTAATTGCTCTTACGGCAGATGCCGTTTCAGGTGCAAGAGAAAAATATATTGAAGATGGTTTTTCTGATTATGTAGCAAAACCTTTTAATAGAGAACAGATTAAAGATAAGTTAGATCTTTTGTTTAAATAATTTTTATTTAGTAGTATCATTTGTTTTTTTAGTATTTAATAGGTA
>CAMSXY010000059.1 GCA_947065955.1 uncultured Caryophanales bacterium
ACACAATGATGAACACTCTTTCCCTACACGACGCTCTTCCGATCTTATATATCAAAAATAGAAACATTGAATATAGAAAAAATATGAAGAAAAAACAAATACATTGTAGCGAAAAACTGTTATATTCAATGGTACTTAAAAAATAATTTCCAATATAAAGAGGCATTTTATAAATTTTATCTATTTGATCATAGCTTTCTGCACATAGAAAAAGAGAACTTGAGAAAAGAACTATAAAAATTAAAGATATTTGCCTGTTCCATAAATAAGTCATTAACGTTAATAAAATAGAAGTAAAAAGAACCAATAAATAGAGTTTGATTACTATAAAAAAAGTATATATTAAGTTTAAAATCTCATAATTGCTTTTATATTTAAGAATAAAACTCTGATTGGAAAACAAATTAAAACAGGTCAATATAATAATCATTAAAAGTAAAAATAAATAAGAATTTATACCAACAATATGTTTTAAAAGTTCCTTTATATACCTTTTTTTATTTTTAAAATACATTAAAAGCATTCCATTTCCTTCGAAGAACTTTATCATTAAAATATCGCCTAAGATCAGGAGTGGTAAAATACCTAAGGTAATAAACTGTTGAAAAGTTAAAGAAAAACAAAGAGATTCTAAATAATTACTATCCTTTTTTAAAGTTGTACAAAAATAACCAACCACAAACATAGAGATAACTAAAAAAAGATTGAAATACTTGTTTGATAATACAGACGCGATATTTTTAAAAATATACTTATTTTTCTGCATAGATTATCACATTTTCTTTATTTTTGTAAGCAAACTTTAAAAGAAAAGAAGTTATGCCAATTAATAAACATGCATACAGACTCATCATTAATGGGGTTGCACTCGCACCATAAAACCAAAATCCAAATAAGGTTAAATTATTTACAAAAAAATTACTGTGGAAAATATCTCTTAAAATAGGCCCTATTATAATTTCTACAAATACTTGGTAAATAACAAGAATAACGTAAGATAGAATAACCGTAAAAATAAAATGTTCATTTTTTTTTGAAACTAATAATCCTAAATTAATGCAGGCAATAGAAACTAAAGTCAAATTTAAACACAATATCAATTGCTCGAAAAGTTGGGAAGGCATATTCGGTTGTTTTGATTCCATAGGGAAAAAACTATTCACACTTGAAAAGTTAAAATTTGTAATAAAACAGGAAAAAACAAATATTAATAAAAAAACAGTAGGCAAAAACCATGCGGCTTTCCATGCATGAAAAATTTCTCTTTTTAAATACTTTGTATATTTTTCCTTCATAATAACGTTTTTAATAAAACCCGAATGTAATTTATTATGGAATTCATAACATCCAATCATAATAACAAATAATGGAAATAAAAATTGAATCAAGGATGCTGTATCGTCACGATAATATCCCTTCATTTTATCTGTTACATTAAAATGACTTGGAACAAGGATCTCTGGATCCTCTTTCTTTAAATATTCAGCAAGATCAACATGACTTTTATAAAAATCTAAATATTTTTTGCTATCAATTACCAAACAGATAATGAACAATAAAATAATAAATATAAAAATTTTTTTCATACTTCCTCCACAAAAATGAGAGAAGACTTATAAAATTTGATTTCATATTTATACAACATACAACATAAAACAAACTTCATAATTTTAAGCTTTCGTTTTTAAGAATTCATTATACTCACTTTCTGATGCCCACCATGAACCATAAATTCCAGTAACTCCAATATAATGTCCAACTGTTCTCATTGATAATTTCTTTTTTCCTGGATAGGTAGCTATATAACTAGTTACCATACCACCATTAATTTGAATGGTTCTTGGATAGTTTCCATTTACATATTGCCAAGTAGAATCTGTCCAAGAGTTATTATTATAATGAGAAATTCGGAAATCTATTTCACGGTCGTTCGCAACATGGCTAACTTCTAATATTTGATTATCCCCACCTATGCCTTTTGTTAGCTCCGCTTGATAAGTATCACCCTTTAAAGATTTTAAAGCTGTATTATAAATAAGATACGTCCAAGCCGATACACCTGTATTCATGAGTACTATACTAACTACGAAAATTCCAAGAAGTATTTTTAAATTTTTTATATTTTCACTCCTTACTATATCTTTATAAGTTTCTCAAAGTCAGTATACCATACAGTAACATATTTCGTCAATTTTTTATTAAGATAAAAATTTATTATTATTTAAATTTTTTGTTTAGAAATAGGTAAAAATTTTTAAAGTGATTTTATTAGTAAACTAAAAGTTTAAATTGGAAAATTTATGTTAAAAAATATTTAGAGAAACTGATTTACTACATACTTCATGCTACATAATAAAGAAAATCCTATCCTTTAAGCTCTATAGGACATTTAAATGAATACAATAACACAACAAATGAATTATAAAGAAATTTTCTAGAAGTAGTATCCATAAAAAAAGAATTCTTCTGATGTAGAACTCTTTTTTTCAAACAATAAATAAAATACTCTTTTAACTCAATACAGAGGTTTTACTATTTTCTAAAAAATCTTCTTGTAATTTTTCTTTTAATTCAAAGCTTAAATCTTTCATTTCTTTTTCAGCACGTTGCCTGTTTTTTTTACTACATTTTAAAGAATGTTTTGAAACAAAAACCCCACTATTTTTTGTAAATCGTTCAATTAGACTGGTGATGGTAGTGGAAAAGTGTTCATTTTTAAATAGGATTGGTTCTGCAAGTTCATAGATTGCTTTACCTTCTTTTTTTATCCTTTGCATATAACAAATTTTATCTTCGTATCTTACAATATAATAATAATAACCGTTTATAGAAAGGGTTCCCATAATAGAAAGAAGCTCTCCTTCATATTCAATAATCTCTTTCATACCCCACCTACCTTCTATTATGATTATAACAAAAACAAAAATAAATTTAAATCTTTTTCGCTGATCTTCCAAAACTTGACAATTTTTTTAACCTTTTTTGTAAAAATATTTTTATTTGTCAACTTTCTTCCTTCTTTACAAATTTCATTGATTTTTTTCTTTAGAATTCGTTATAATAATAATGTAGAAAATAGGAGGAATTATAATGCAAGAAAAAACACTTTCGAAAGATATGCTTTATAAAATAGATGCATATTTTCGTGCAGCCAATTATTTATCGGTTGGACAACTTTACTTAATGAAAAATCCCCTTTTAAGAGAACCTCTTTCCATGGATCAAATTAAGCCAAATGTAGTAGGGCATTGGGGAACAGTTCCTGGGCAAAATTTTATTTATGTTCATTTAAATCGTGTTATCAAAAAATACAATCTCAATATGCTTTATATCTCTGGTCCTGGGCATGGAGGACAAGCTATGGTTTCTAATGCTTACTTAGAGGGAACTTATAGTGAAGTTTATCCAAATATCAGTGAGGACATAGAGGGAATGCAAAAGCTATTTAAACAGTTTAGTTTCCCAGGAGGAATTTCGAGTCATGTAGCTCCTGAGACTCCTGGTTCTATTAATGAAGGTGGAGAACTCGGATACAGTCTTTCGCATGCGGTTGGAGCTATCTTTGATAATCCTAATTTAATCGCAGCTTGTGTCATCGGAGATGGAGAAGCAGAAACAGGTCCTCTTGCTACTTCATGGCACTCTAATAAATTTATCAATCCTAAAACAGATGGTGTAGTGCTTCCTATTCTCCATTTGAATGGATATAAAATTGCCAATCCAACTGTACTTTCTCGTATTCCCGAAGAAGAACTCGATCAATTTTTGAAGGGATGCGGGTGGGAACCTTTCTATGTAGAAGGCGATGATGTTCTTCTTATGCATGAAAAAATGGCTACTACCCTAGATCAAGTTATTGAAAAAATTTTAACCATCAAAAAAGCTGCTATGGAAGGAAACGTTGAAAGGCCAAAATTTCCTATGATAGTTCTTCGAACTCCAAAAGGATGGACAGGTCCTAAAAGGATGGAGGGAAAAAGAGTTGAGGGATCTTTTCGTGCCCATCAAGTACCAATTCTTGTTAACAAGGAACATCCAGAAAATCTTCCTTTATTGGAAACTTGGCTTAAAAGCTACCATCCAGAAGAACTTTTTGATGAAAATGGAAGCCTTATCCCTGCACTTAAATGTTTAGCCCCTACTGGAAATGCTAGAATGTCCGCAAATCCTCATACAAATGGTGGAATTTTACTGGAAGAATTGCGACTTCCTGATTTCCGTAATTATGGCATAAAGGTTCCAACTCCAGGGAGTGTCGTAGCACAAGATATGATGGAACTTGGTCATTACATTCGCGATGTAATTGCTCTTAATGAAGACAAACAAAACTTTCGCATTTTTGGTCCTGACGAAGCTTTATCTAATCGTCTAAACCACGTTTTTGAAAAAACAAATCGAAGATGGTTTGATAATAGGCTAGAAGAAGATGAATTTTTAGATGCGAATGGCCGTGTTATGGATTCTATGTTATCGGAAACCCTTTGCGAAGGATGGTTAGAAGGATACCTATTAACAGGAAGACATGGTTTTTTCCACAGTTATGAAGCTTTTGCCCGTATTATTGATTCGATGGTTAGTCAACATGCAAAATGGTTAAAAGTTTCTAAAGAGCTTTCTTGGAGACAAAAAATTTCTTCTTTAAATATTATCCTTTCTTCACATATTTGGCAACAGGACCATAATGGTTATACCCATCAAGATCCAGGATTTTTAAATCATTTAGTAACCAAAAAAGCGGATATTGTTCGCATGTATCTTCCACCAGATGCTAATTGCCTTATTTCGTGTTTTGACCACTGTCTAAAGAGTAAAAACTATATTAATGTTATTGTTGCCTCTAAACATCCTAGACCTCAGTGGTTATCTATGGAAGAAGCTATCAATCATTGTACCAGTGGTATTGGAATTTTTGATTTTGCAAGTAATGATCAAGGAGCAGAACCAGATCTTGTTTTGGCTTGTTGTGGTGATACTCCAACCCTTGAAGTTCTTGCAGCTGTTATGATTTTAAGAAAGCACTTTAAAGAACTAAAAATTCGTGTTGTAAATGTGGTGGATCTAATGCGTTTACAATCCGACAGTGAACATCCTCACGGTCTTTCTAGAGAAGATTATAATGCTTTATTTACTATCGATAAGCCAATTATCTTTGCCTTCCATGGATATCCTTCTTTAATTCATCAATTGACCTATAAACGAGATAATAAAGAATTGCATGTTCATGGTTATAAGGAAGAAGGTACTATCACGACTCCTTTTGATATGCGTGTTCAAAATGATCTAGATCGTTTTCATCTTGTCATGGATGCTTTAAAATATTTGCCTCAACTTGGAAATCGAAGTTCGAGTCTTTATGAATGGTGTAAAGACAAACTTGTGGAACATAAAGAATATATTTCTCAATACGGGCAAGATATGGATGAGATTCGTAATTGGGTTTGGGAAAAACCAGAATAGAAAACTTTTTCTTATAAAATTGAAAAAGAAGTTATTGTATTTCATTTAAAATTTAACTTAATCTTAAAATTTAAAGGAAGTTTACTGAAAAAGGACCTGAAAAGTCCTTTTTATTTGCATTTTTTATAAATATAATATAAAAATTAAAATATTTTATTATTTATAATATTTTTTCGATATATTTTTTTCATTTTTTCTTTATTTTTACTTGGATATTTGATACCTTTTTTGAAGATAAATCCCGCTTTTTGAACACAAAAACGATTTTTTTTATAAAAGCAACTTGAGTTAGAGGATAACAACTATTGATGATTCTTCTAAAAGCTTCAAGTTTTGCTATATCCGTATTATTATACTTTGTTTAAAACAGCACAAGTTGATAAAATTAACGAGTTATATTCTATAACTATACCGCTTTTTTTATTTTATCCTTTAATTTCTATAAAATTTCATCTGTTTATTTTTTTTATGTACAAAGGAGGTTTGAATAATTCCTTCTTCCTGTAATTTTAAACGGATCTCTTCTAAAACTGTTTGTAATAATCTAGAAACATTCGATTGTGAAATATTTAACCTGCTAGCGATCTGTTTTTGGGTTAAGGGGATATCATCTATAAATCCAAATCGTAATAATACTATTTTCCTGTCTCGCTCTGGTAAATTTTCTACGATTTTATTTATAATACCATACAATTCTTTAGTTAAATATTCAGATATAAAATCCGAATTGTTGTCCACCCAAGTATCTTCAGACTTTATTTTATAGTCATTGCTATCTAAACTGGAGTTATTCCTATATTTTTTTTCTTTTCTTATAAACATATTTATTTCGTTATCAATACACTTAGTTGCATAAGCTGAAAATCGGAAATTCTTAGAAATGTCAAAAGTATCTATACTTTTGATCAAACCAAAAATTCCTACTGAAACTAATTCCTTTTTATCATAAGGACTGTTATAAAATTTTTTTGAAACACGTTCAATTACAATTCGTACACCATGTTCAATAATTATTTTACGAGCCTGTTTATCACCCTGTTTATATTTTTCAAAATATTCAACCAATTCTGGTTCTGTTAATCTTTTTAAATTATTAGATTCGATAAATAAATTTGTATTATACATTTTTTTCCTCCATCCATAAATATTCTTTATAGAATATATTTTATTTTAACCTTTTTTAGTATTTTATTCAATAATTTTAGATATTTTTATTTCTATTTCCCCTAAATTTCATAAATATACTGATCATAAAAGAAATTGTTAACCCTAATAGGAAATTGATTAGATAAAAAAGAGGAAAATGGACTTATCCTTCATCACTGTCAAGATTTCCCATATATATGATGAATATAAAATTGTATGTAAATTAAATAGAATTCAAATGTCAATATCTAGAAAAGAAACTCCAATTGATAACTCCACAGTTGAAAGCTAATTAAAAAAAACTTTATATAACAATAATATTAAATCTTTACGAGAATATATCCGACTTATAGAAGAATAGATCCTATTTTATAATACAATTAGATTTCAAAAGTAAAAAAGAGAAAAATGACTTTTCTCTTCTTAATATACTGTCCTTTTTATGATGTCTCCAAAATGAGGTTCATATCATTTTTTTCAACTTTTCGATTAAAAAAGGTTACATTTCTAGAGTGTGTAAAAAACTTTGTGTAAAATCCATCTAACCAAAGTAATCACATTTTA
>CAMSXY010000060.1 GCA_947065955.1 uncultured Caryophanales bacterium
ACACAAGGATGAACACTCTTTCCCTACACGACGCTCTTCCGATCTAACTCAACATCGGCACCATGAACATCAAAAAATTTTTTCCCTCTTGCATTCATAGCAGGTGTTAAAAAGTCCCCTCCTGAGATAAAGGTTGTAACGGAAGATAACCGTTGCTCATCTGGAACATTTTTCATGATAAGTTCTAATAAAGCAGGACTTCCAAAAATAATGTTTGGTTCCTTCTTTAAATAATAACAAATAGTATCTTTAGATATATTAGGCGCTAATATTGCTGTTTTTCCGCTTAATAAAGTCATTAAAGTAGAAGTTCCAAAGCCATAAGGATAAGAAAAAGGAACACAAACAAGCGTCTTTTTGTCTTTATTATTTTTAATATTACTTGAATTTTTTAAATAAGTTCCACTCGCTAAAATATTTTTATTAGTAAGCACAACCGATTTTGGTTTCCCAGTGGACCCACTTGTGAAAAGAATTAATGAATCTTCCGAAGAAGAATGAAATCTTTCTATTTTATTTTTTTGAAAAGTAGAAATACTTCCCAAACTATGAAAATCGATCATATCTTCACTACCTGTAATGTGGTAATCTTTTGAAAGATTTAAAGAGTGTATATTTTTTTTATCAAGTGTAACGATATATTTTACTCCTGTTTTTTGTTTAATATACAAATTTTCTTCTTTTGTTTTATTATAGTTAATAAAAATAGGTGATTCAAATAAATTTAAATAAGAATTTATTTCTTCATTAGAGGCAAAGGCATTTAAAAAAGTAGTCACAGCCCCAATTCGATTGCTAGCTAAAAATATAGCAATCGCCTGATAAAGATTAGGCATACAAACGGATATAATATCCCCCTTTTTTACGCCTAGTTCTTTTAAGGCAAGAGATATAGTTACTGCATCATCAAGCATCCTTTGATAATCAACATCTAAATCCAAACAATTAACAGCCTGTTCTTTTCTATAAAATAAACTTAATGCTTTGATAGAACTATAAACATTCATATTTGGAATAATTGGATGTGTGTTAAAAAAAGAAGCTCCTATGTTTTGTGGTTTATCAATAGAAGCAAATCCAGTTAAATTTTTTTTATTCATAATACTACTTCTCCCTTCTTTTATAATTGTTACAACAGGACGTATTTTAACATAAAAGTAATAAAATTACAATATTATAATTTAATTTTCAAAAAAAAGATAAGTCACCTTATCTAATTTCTAAATACTCTTTAACGACCTGTAAGATACGATTTGCTTCTTTTTTTAACTCCTCATAATGTTCATTTACATAATCTATATTTTCTTTCTTACTTTCCATTTCATGTTGGTAGGAAAGCTCTGCTAAGTGAGTAAATCCTAAATATTTTGAATCACTTTTCATAGCATGAACTAAAATTGCATAGTTTGGCATATCCGAACTATTTTTATATTCTTCTATTTTAGGAAGTCTCTCTTCAGATTCTTTTAAAAAATCTTGTAAAGTTTCCTCATACATCTCCATATCTCCTAAAATTTCTAGGGCTTCTTCTACTTTAATTCCATTATTAGTTAAAATATTGATATCTTTCATAGTAATTCCTTTCTTATTTTTGTAAATATTTTTTTAATAAAGTATTTAATTCATTTACATCAATTGGTTTTGATAAATAATCCTCAAAACCTGCTTCAAGGTATTTTTCACGAACACCAACAAGAGCATCTGCCGTAAGTACAATTACAGGTGTGCTAAAACCTTTTATTTTTCGAAGTTCATGAAGAGTAGTAATTCCATCCATCCCTGGCATCATTTGATCCAATAAGACTAAATCAAACTTTTCTTCCTTTTGAATTAAATCAATACACGCTTGACCTGATTCAACACCCACCACATTTACTTCATAAGGGGCTAAAAGTCTCATAGCAACTTTTAAATTTAATTTGTTATCATCCACAATTAAAACGGAACATTCAGGAGCTTTGAAAGTATTAACAGTCTTTTTCTGTATTTTATGAATAGAAAAATCACCAATCTCGTTTTCGTCTAAAATCTTTTGGCGGAAAGAAAAGGTAAAAATAGAACCCTTCCCTACTTCACTTTCTGCTGTTAATTCGCCATTTAATAAACTGATCAATTGTTTCGCAATGGTAAGCCCCCTTCCCTTTGTTAAACTTTCTTCTTTTTCTCCAAAAATATCTTTTAATTCTTCCTCTGTCATTCCCATTCCAGTATCTTTAACCGATATAGATAAAAGGGCTGTTGATCTTTCTTTTTTAAAGGTTGCAGAAACAGAAATACTACCTTCCTCTGTATATTGTACTGCATTTTCTAAAATATTTAATAGTACTTGCCGTATTTTTCCACTATCACCAAATAATTTTGTTGGAAGATTTTGCGCTATATCTAACTGAAATTGAATATTCTTTTTACCAATTCTTTCCTTTGTAATTGTAGATAAATCTTTAAATAATTTGGCTACACTATATTCTTTTTCCTCTAATTTTAAAGTTCCATTTTCTAACTCTTTGATATCTAAAAGTCCATCTATTATATCCAGTAGGTTATTACTAGCACTATTAATACTTTCAATATCCTCACGAACATTTTTAGGAAGTTCCTCCGATAATACAGATTCACTAAGTCCAATAATGGCATTCATAGGTGTGCGAATCTCATGAGACATAACTGCTAAAAAGGAAGATTTTGCATCATTTGCTTTTTTAGCTTCTTTTAAAGTTTTTTGAAGAAGGGCATTTTGTCTTCTCATATATTCAGCATCTTCTGTAACGTTTTTAGTTAAAATGGTAACATGCACTTCCCCTTTACTAATTGTAAAAAAGGCAGAGCTTTCCAACCAAAGATTTTCTTCTTTTTCTAATCGATATTGTACCGAAATTGGCTCTAACTGTTTTTTTTCTGCCAATTTTTGTAAAGCCTCTTTCGATAAAACGTCTTCTACTTGTTGTTGATCTTTAAGCAATACATAATTTTTAATAATATCTTTCATTTCGGATTCAAAGTTACCTTTTCTTTCACTTCCAAAATAGGCGTTTTCTGGTTTTAAATTACGAAGACGAAAGTCCCCTGTTGTAATATTAATATCCATTTCTACATCATAGGAAGTTGCTGTAATTTGATTTAATTGTTGTTCTCTGGATTTGATATCACTTGCTTGGGTAACAAGTAAATGTTGTTGGTCATGTTCCTTAGTAACATCAGAAATTAAAATAACATGATATTGAATATTTTTTTCTTGAAAAGGATAAATCTTTATTTTTATCCATCTAGTATGTTGATAACTTGGATTTCGGTAAGAAATCATTTGACTGACAAATTCTTCTTTTCCATCCCAACTGTCCAATTCATTTTTAACAATAGGGGCATTAAAGATATCGACAATAATCTGATGGTTAGGATCAATATCTTTCTCATATTCATTTTCCTTGATTCCTAAAACCTCTTCAATATTTTGCGTCATATAAATGATTTGTCGGGAAGCACTATCACACATAAGATAAACTGTATCTGAATTTTTTACTAAAGAATGAAAGAGCTTATCACGATTTTTTAATTCTTTCCCAGCTCGTTTTCCTAAGATAATTCCACTAACATTAAAAAGGATAAAAAGGAAAATAAGACATAAAAATATCCATAAAATGTTACTGGAAAAAAGGACATTAAAAAAAGTAGAAAAATTTGGATTACTCATAAAATGTCCTATAACAATTCCTAAGAAAACGAGTCCTAACAATAAAATGTTTTTATTTATTTTTTTCATAGAGAACGCCTCTTTTCTATCAATTTTATTATACCATAAAAAAGGACAAATTTCGTCTATAAAATACCTTTCTTTACAAAAGAAAAAGAAATCCTAAGATTTCTATTGAAGGTCTTTTAAAATGCTTTCTCCAATGGGAGGCATATCCACTTGGAAATTGTCTGCAATAGTAGCTCCTATAGTAGCAAAAGTTGAAAAATCTTTTAATCTTTTTGGTTCTTTAAAATCCTTTGCGTAAAAAAGGACACCTACTTGTTCTCTTGTGTGATCAGTTCCAGGAAAACTTGGGTCATTTCCATGATCCGCTGTAATAATAAGAAGATCTTTTTCTTTTAGTTGCTCCATGATTTCTTTTAAATGTTGGTCAAATTCTAAAATAGCATTCCCATAACCCTCAATATCTCTCCTATGACCATATTTGGAATCAAAATCATTTAAATTTGCAAAACAAAGTCCTGTAAAGTCCTTCTTCTCTATTTCTAAAATCTTTTGAATACCATCTAAATTATCTGTAGTTTTATAAGATTCTACAATTCCACATCCATTAAAAATATCAGCAATTTTCCCAATTGAAATAACGTTATAATTTTTTTCCTTTAAAGAATCTAATACCGTTTTCCCAGCAGGATCTAAGGCATAATCATGGCGATTACTGGTACGAATAAAATTTCCAACTTCTCCTTTAAAAGGTCGTGCGATAATACGTCCTACTTTCCATTTTTCCTCTAAAGTAATAGTTCTTACTTTTTCACAAATTTCGTAAAGTTCTTCTAATGGGACAATATCTTCATGTGCAGCAATCTGTAAAACAGAATCAGCAGAAGTATATACGATAAGATTTCCTGTTTTCTTATGTTCTTCACCAAGCTCTTTGATAATCTCCGTTCCACTTGCAACACAATTTCCAAGAATTCCCCTTCCAGATACTTCTTTTAGTTTTTCTATAAGTTCTTCATCAAATCCATTTGGAAATGTTCGAAATGGGATTTTTGTTTCGACACCCATCATTTCTAAATGCCCTGTTAGAGTATCTTTTCCATTACTGATTTCATTTGCCTTTGCATAATAACTATTTGTTGATTCTTCCTCTTTGGTAACAAGAGATAAAAACCCCATCTTTTTTAAATTTGGATATTCTTTTTTGGTATGTTCTAAAATATGAAGTAATGTATTGGCTCCTTCATCATGAAAATCGCAGGCATCCTTTGCGCCTCCAATTCCAAGAGAATCCAGTACAATTAAAAAAATTCGATTATATTTCATAAGACTCCTCCTTATCCATGTGGATGATATTTTTGATAATCCTCTTTCATTTTTTCTGAAGTAACATGCGTATAAATTTGTGTAGTTGAAATATCACTATGGCCTAATAATTCTTGAATACTTCTAAGATCTGCACCATGATTTAAAAGATGCGTTGCAAAGGAATGCCTTAAAGTATGAGGCGAAAAATTGACTTGGATTTTCATTTCTTTTGCAAGTTGTTTAAGCATTTTAAAAACCCCTTGTCGTGTAATCATTTTCCCATGATTATTTAAAAATAAGTAATCACTTCTCTCTTTTTTTATAAGAAACGAGCGGTGGTTTTCTATATAGATTTTCAAGGCCACAGTAGCATATTCTCCTATTGGAATTAAACGTTCCTTTTTCCCCTTTCCATAAACACGAATCATAGAAGCTTCTAAATCAATATCAGAAAATGTTAAATGAATAAGTTCACTTACACGAAGACCTGATGCATATAAAAGTTCTAAAATAGCTTTATTTCGATATTCATAACTGTTTTTAGGGGAAAACGATAAAAGTTTACTGACCTCTTCTTCTGTTAAAACAGAAGGAAGACTTTTTCGAATTTTTGGAAGTTCAATTAATTTCGCTGGATTATCAGAAACTATTTTTTCTAAAAGTAAAAATTTATAAAAACTTCGAATAACGGTTAGATGATGAGAAATTGTTTTTTCGCTAATTTGTCCTTCTTTTAAATCCTTTAAATAATTTAGTATATCCTGCCTTTTAATATTTTTAAAAGAAATATGATGTTCCTGCATATAGTTAAAATACTTTCTTAAATCATTAGCGTAAGCTTCTTTCGTATTTAAACTATAATTTTTATCAATGAGCAAATAACGTAAAAATGATTCTATTTTATCTTCATACCCATCCTTCATAATATCACCTTATTCTTAATTATTATACCATGTTAAAAACTTTATCTGCAATAAAAAAACAAAGACTTGTCATTTAAAGGCAGTCAATAAAATTTGTTTTTACTATAAAACTTGAAAAAACTATCTATTTTGAAAGATTTTTGTTACAATAAAAAAGGTGATAAAAATGAAAGAACCACTGGCAATTTTACTAAGACCTAAAAAAATAAAAGATATTGTAGGGCAAGACCATTTAGTTGGAGAAAATAAAATCTTAACCAATTTAGTAGAAAACAAACGATTATTTTCTATGATTTTATATGGAAAACCGGGAATTGGAAAAACAAGCATTGCTAATGCTTTGATAGAAGAACTTGAACTTCCTCATCGTTTTTTAAATGCAACCATTCATAACAAACAAGATTTTGATCATGTAATTCAGGAAGCAAAAATGTATGGAAATATGATTTTGCTTATGGATGAGATTCATAGATTAAATAAGGACAAACAAGATTTACTATTACCTTACTTAGAAAATGGTTTAATTACTTTAATTGGAATGACAACATCTAATCCTTATCATAAAATTAATCCTGCTATTAGAAGTCGATGCCAAATTTTTGAATTAAAAGAACTTTCGACAAAACAGATTGAGCAAGCTTTAGAAATAGCTATACAAAAAGAATTTTTACCCAAAGTTATTTTAGAAGAAGATGCAAAAAAAATGATTGCCAATATTTCCAGTGGAGATTTACGAAATGCCTATAACCTACTTGAAATTTCCTATTACTCCACAAAAGATTATCATATTACAAAAGAAGTGGTTCAAAGCATTCATAGTAAACCTGTATTTTTTCATGATCAAAATGAAGACGGGCATTACGATGTTTTAAGTGCCTTTCAAAAATCGATTCGTGGAAGTGATGTTAATGCTTCCCTTCACTATCTAGCACGTCTTATTGTTGCTGAGGATTTAGAAAGTATTTATAGAAGAATGACTGTCATTGCTTATGAGGATATAGGTCTTGCCAACCCTTCTATGGGTCCTAGAGTAGATGCCTGTATCCAAGCTTGTGAAAGACTTGGATTACCAGAGGCTAGGATACCACTTAGTGTAATGGTTATTGATCTAGCACTTAGTCCAAAATCGAATACAGCGCACATAGCCTTAGATCTGGCTATAAAAGATATTGAAAATGGAAATACAGGAAATG
>CAMSXY010000061.1 GCA_947065955.1 uncultured Caryophanales bacterium
AATTATACTTTTTCCACCATTCAATATCGGTTTGATCTCCAAATGTACAACACATAACTACACCGGTTCCCTTATCAAGAGCAACTTTAGAATCGCCCATAATAGGAACTTCGATATCTAAAATAGGAATCTGGGCATGTTTTCCAATCAAATGTTTATGTATCTCATCCTCTGGGTTTACAAACACACACACAATAGCAGGAAGAAGCTCTGGTCGTGTTGTTGCGATTGTAAATTTTTCATTTTCTTCTACTGTTTTAAATTCAATATAGTTAAAAGTTGTTTGCATTGTTTTTGTTTCAAGCTCTGCTTGGGCAATGGAAGTTAAACATTCATTACACCATAAAGCAGGAGACTCTTTATGATAACAATGTCCTTTTTGGATTAAATCTAAAAAGGATAATTGACTAATTTTTATGGTAGAAGGACTTACTGTCTTATAATGGATATTCCAATCTGTACTAACCCCTAATTTACTAAACAATTCTTCAAATTCAGCTTCGTATTTATCGGTTGTTTCATAACACAATTTTGAAAAAGCTTCTCTTCCAATCTCATGGGCTTTTTTTCCTTGTTCTTTTTCAACAAGTCGTTCACTTGGAAGACCATTATCATCAAAACCAAACGGATAAAAAATATTATATCCTCTAAGTCTTTTATAACGAGCAATCATCTCTGTTTGAGAATAAGAAAAAATATGTCCAATATGAATTTTTCCATTGACCGTAGGGGGAGGCGTATCGATTGAAAAAACTTCTCTTTCATCTGGAGTGAATTTATAGATTTCTTTTTCCTTCCAATAATTTAACCATTTTGTTTCTTTTTCTTCTGCATTATACTTTTTATCTAACATAAACATTTTCCCTTCTAATAAAAAAACGTCCCAAAGATAAGGACGTGATGACGTGGTACCACCTTAATTTGTATTTAAAAATACCTTAAACTCTTAACGCGAGTAACGGAAATATCTTACTTTTTTTCGGATATTCAACTTCCTTGCTACCTTCTATTTATCTTTAAATCTATTTTCACCTGCCATAGACTCTCTTTATTAAAGAATAAATATACTCCTCAAGTTCTCTGTTTTTATAAATAAATATTACTATAAAAGCCTATATTTGTCAAGAAATCTATTTGAATATATCAAGACTCCAAAAAAATACTTTTTAAATATTTTATATTTTCTAGTTATGTTTTTTATAAGAAATTAAGATTCGAGTAGAACTACACGAAAAGATATATTTTCTGCACTGTCTCCATTATAACGATCAAAAACGAAAATATTACTTGGTGAAATAGCTTTTCCACCGCGTACAAGCCAAATACCTGTATTGGATAAAATACGTGCAGTGGATTCGTACCAACTGCTTTTTCCTTTAGAAAAATTTCCAAGCTCTAGGGTAGCATCTCCAAGCTTTCCTCTTTTATAATCCTCTAATTCTTGAAAAGTAATCCCATATGCATATAAATCGTAATATTTGCTTTCTGGAAAAGGGATTCCCTCCACTGAAGTTCCACTCGCAATTTTTCCAGCAAAACCTGAATTTCCATTTTCCGTTAGTCCACTCATAGGAGTTCCTCCTTCTTCTGCAAGAACCCCCATAACGTACTGCCAAAATCCACTCATATCATAAATACCATAAATATTCCCTGTTGTACTGGCAAGGACGCCTATTTCTGTATCATAAGCATTTTGACATCCACTAAATTCGGCTCCATTTTGTACGCTTGCTGCACAACCCGTTGTGTAAGTACTACTATTGTTATTTCGAATCTCTTCTTCTTTTCCATATATGGAAGAAGAAAGGTAAGCAATTGCTCCCCACTCCATGTTTTTCATCACATGGGAATCCATAGTACTTGAAAATCCATAAATATTATTTGATTTCGTCATTTCTTGACTTGCCAAAAAGGCGTTGGCTATTTGGATTCCTCTAAAACTAGGCACATTTGGTTTAATCGTAATTTCTTTTGCAGGATCATTTATATTGATCTTTTCTAGATTACTCGCTGCAAATTTTCCAACCCAGAATCCGTTTACTTCTTTGTCTCCAAAAGTAAAAGCTGGATGGGTAAGCCATTCATCTTTATGTGTTCCAAAGGATTTTGGATCCGTTTTCCCTTCAAAAGCGATGGAAATTATTTGTACATTAGAATCTAAAGAATCCTTTACTTGTATTTCACTCACTTCTGAAAAAAGCTGATAACGAAATCTTGGAACCCAAACGAAATAAGTTAAAATATCAGCCTCCATGATGGGTTCTCCTGCTTCTGCATATAAATATTTTTCACGCGAAGCTTCGGTTACTGTAACCGCATTGGCCCATTTTTTTTCGCTATAATTATACCAATTTTGGTTATACTCACTTTCATAGGATGCTTTTATCCATCTTTTTTCATTTTCATCATAAGTAATTGGGATCATATTATTAGAAATTTCTGGAACACTAGCACCACTACTATCTATTTTTTGGTTATTTTCAAAATCTTCACTGTGTAATTTTTCCAGTACTTCTTGTTTTAATTTATCTACAAGAAATTTTCGAGTACTTAAAAGAGACAAAATCGAAAAAACTAAAACTAAAAATAAAATTAAGATTCCATAAAGCATACCCGAAATAGCAAAACCTTTATTATTTTTCATAAAATACTCCTTTCTTATTTATAAAATATTTAATAAGTAACTATGGAAAGTCCATTTTTATTGACTACTTTTTCTTCTTGTTCCTTAGGAACAGTTATTGTATTTTTATCTCCATCGGAAATATAACGATTATTTTGTAATTGTTTAAAACTATATTCAATATCAAAATAAACACCATTGTTATCGTAAGCACGAATTCTTTTTATATACTGCGCATTAAAAGTGGAAGAAAAAGGAGAATAATCGCTTTCCCATCCAACGCGTAGGGTAGATTTTGTATGATAAGTCATTCCTTCATAAGTTCCATCTAAAATAGTTTTAAAATTAGGATTGCTAAAACTTCCTGGAGTGCCAAAGGGAAGAGCTACAATATTAACATATTTTCCTGGAAGGATTTCTTCTAATATTTTATAAATTCTTCCGACTTCATTCTGGGTAGCAGAAATAGATGTTTTTTCTAAGTTGGCATGACTATAAGTATGATTTCCAATATCATATCCATGAGAAGTAAGCCAATTTAAAATTTCTACATTGTATTCCCTTTGTCCAAATAATCCACCATTTATAAAAAAAGTAGCAGTTACTTGGAAATCAGGATATTTTTTTTTGAAACTTTCAAGAATTCCAATTGCTGAATTAGGATCAATTATCAAATTTCCTTCTTCATCCTTTCCCGTAATTTTAATATTATTGGAAAGTCCATCGTCAAAGGTAAGAATCAAGGGACTATATCCAAAAGGGACATCAATAATGCCATCTACATAATCTGTAAGGCGAATCATACGATATCCTTCTTTATAATAAAATTCTAAATCAGCTCGAAAAGCTTCTGCGGTTCTTTGATATCCATCTTTGTCAATATTTCCTCCTGTATAAGGTGTATCTTCATTTTTTTTATTTTCAATGCCATGATACATCATTACTGGAATTCTTCCAAGTTCATTTATCTTATATTCTTTGTAAACAGAAGGATCTTTTCCTAAGGAAAAAATAACGGTTAATTCCTTTTTCCCTGTTAATTTTTCATTTGGTAAAATACTTTGCGAAATAAACTCTCCCTTAGGAATCTTTATATCATACTGTTCTATAATTTTTAAATCTAGTTTTTTAGAAGTTGCATAAGATAAGATTTCTTCCCTGTTTAAGGTGGAAAGATCTATCATATTTTCTATTACATCTTCTTTTTTTCCACAAGAGGCAAGAAAAAAAATTATAAAAAGACAAATTATTTTCTTCATAAGTCCATCTACTTTCCTATTAATATTGTAACAAAAAAAAAGAAAGAAGGCTACCCTTCTTTTAAAATAACAAAAAATATTAGGAAATATTTGAAATAACAAATTGATCTTTTTGTACATCGATTAAGACCTGACTTCCTCGTTTTATTTCATCTAATAAAATCGCATTGGCAAGTAAGGTTTCAATATGTCTACTAACATATCTTTTAATAGGTCTAGCCCCATAGGAAACATCATAAGCCTGTTCAATAATATATTCTCTTGCTTGTTCTGTAAGAGAAATTATTATGCGACTTTCCTTTAAACGACTTGAAATTTCTACTATAATTTTGTCTAAAATATCATAAATGGTTTCTTTAGAAAGGGATTTAAAAATAATAATTTCATCGATACGATTAATAAATTCCGGTTTAAATGTTTGTCTTAGAGCATTCATAACGAGTTCGTTACTATTTTCTTGTTCTTCTAAAATAAATTCACTTCCTAAATTAGATGTCATTATAATCACTGTATTTTTAAAATCCACAGTTCTGCCCTGTCCATCCGTAATTCGACCATCATCTAAAATTTGTAAAAGAATATTGAAAACATCCTTATGAGCCTTTTCAATTTCATCAAAAAGAATAATACTATAAGGATTTCTTCTTATGGCCTCGGTTAGCTGTCCCCCCTCATCATAACCAACATATCCAGGAGGAGCTCCAACAAGTCTTGATACGGAATGGGCTTCCATATATTCGCTCATATCAATACGAACCATATGGCGTTCATCGTCAAATAATTCAGAAGCAAGCGTTTTTGCAACTTCTGTTTTTCCAACTCCTGTTGGCCCTAAAAAGATAAAGGATCCAATAGGTCGATTCGGATCTTTAATCCCAGCACGTGCTCGAATAATTGCTTCACTTACTAACTTTAAAGCTTCTTCTTGACCCTTTACTCTTTTTTTCATATTTTCTTCTAGATGAATTAGTTTTTCTCTTTCTCCACCTACTAATTTATAAATTGGAATATTGGTCCATTTAGAAATAATGGCTGCGATATCGTCTTCATCTACAATATCGCTTAAAATCTTAGATTGGTCTTTTTTCTTTAGATCTTCAATTTCTTTTTCAATTGTTGGAATAACACCATGACGAAGTTTTGCTGCTGTTTCAAGATCGTAGTTGTTTTCTGCCTGTTCTAAACGGAAATGGCTTTTTTCAAGTTCTTCTTTCTTTTTATTAATTTGATCGTTTAGATTTTTTTCTGATTCCCAATTTTTTCTTAAAACGGTTTCTTTTTGTTTTAAATCGGTAATTTTATCTTTGATCTCTATTACACGTTGTTTTGAGATTTCATCTTTATCTTTTTTGATGGCTTCTAATTCAATTTCAAGTTGCATAATTTTTCTTGTCAAATTATCTAAATCAACAGGAACAGAGTCAATTTGCATCTTTATCGTAGCGCAAGCTTCATCGATTAAGTCAATTGCTTTATCGGGTAAAAAACGGCTTGTAATATAACGATCCGATAAGGTTGCTGCTGCAATTAAAGCTTTATCTTTAATTGTGACTCCATGATATACTTCAAAACGTTGTTTTAATCCTCTTAAAATCGTAATAGTATCTATTACATTAGGGGCTTCTACTTTTACTTTTTGAAAACGTCTTTCTAAAGCTCCATCTTTTTCAATATATTTACGGTATTCATTTAAAGTCGTTGCACCAATTAATTTAATTTCTCCACGGGCAAGAAGAGGCTTTAACATATTCCCAGCGTCCATAGCCCCTTCGGCTCCCGTTCCTACGATCATATGGATTTCATCAATAAAAACAATGATTTCTCCATTACTCTCTTTTATTTTATTTAAAACGGCTTTTAGGCGCTCTTCAAACTCTCCACGATATTTAGCACCTGCAACCAAGGCTCCCATATCAAGCTCCCAAATCGTTTTATTTTTAAGACTATTGGGAACATCTCCTTTTACAATGCGGGCAGCAAGTCCTTCTACAATGGCGGTTTTTCCAACACCTGGCTCACCTATTAAAACAGGGTTATTTTTCGATTTACGTGAAAGAATTCTTGTGATACTACGAATTTCTTCATCTCTACCAATTACAGGATCTATTTTCCCATCTCGAACATTTTTAACAATATCACGACCATATTTTTCAAGTACATTTACGTTTTGTTCTTCCATCTCCATAAAATATCCCTCCTTGCATTTATTTTATGTTCTTTTTGAACAAGATCATTATAACACAAAAAATAGCACTTGTAAAGTGAGAGTGCTATTTTTTTCTGTCATTCTTATGTTTATATTTGTCTTTTACATACTAAGAATATATGGATCTGTGCTGCTTCCTGTTCCTTCAACAATTTTTACAGAAGAATTTAAGTATAATGTTGGATAAACTCCATATCTGCTTGTTTGCTTAGTACTTGATAAATTGCTAAAGGAATTAAGAATGAGAGCCTCACCAGACATAGGATAAAGTGTCAATAACCACATAGCTCCATTCGAATCTACCCATCCGTTATTATAAGAAAACCAACTATTATCTCTACAACTTGAGTATTCACTGTTACTCCAATTGCTCATTTGAACAGTATTACAGTAAGCCTCTGAGCTACTAGTACTGTATCCATAATCGGATGCATAAATAAGTCCTATAGCACCTACCCAATTATTTGCACCATGTTCTCTAGAGTAAAGTCTAGAACGCGTCCAATTTGTAAGGGCAGTATCTGCTGATCCCATATGCCATGCATGGGAAATATCTATATAAGATTTGCTAACTGTATCAATACTATTTAAAAACGTAGTATTTAACTCTTGATAGATATTTGAACTTTCCCAACTAGCATTTCCACTTGCAGTCCATGATAAAGCTGTTGGATATTTGCTAGCAACAATCTTAGCCTTTTCATCAAAGACTCCAATAATTCGCCACAATTCGTTGTTAAATCTAACATAGTTATTTGGATTCTTTCCTACATATCTTTTATTTCCATCAGGATCATTTGTCATGACATCAGAAGAACCATTCATTATATCATTAATTGGTGTTCCTACACTTTTCCAAATAGCATATAAAGTTGTATTATTAGAGAAATTATAACTTGTTCCTGCATTATGACTTACAGTCGTTGTTCCTGTTCCATATCCTTTGAAACTATAATTGGTTCTTGTAAATCCATTACTATTTAATGTAATGGCACAAGTT
>CAMSXY010000062.1 GCA_947065955.1 uncultured Caryophanales bacterium
CACAAGGATGAACACTCTTTCCCTACACGACGCTCTTCCGATCTGATTCAAGTAAAAAAGATGACACTTTGGAAACATTCTTGTATTATAACGGTTCTTCAAAAAAAAATAAAAAAGAAATTAGATTTTTATTTACAATATATTGTTCATTTAATGGATGATGATAGTGATTCCAATCCAGAGGATGCTCGAATTGCTTTAGATGATTTAGCTCGTTATAGAAACTTAATAATGCATCGTTATTATATATTTTTAGACCCTAAATATATTCAAATTTTATTTAATAAAATTTCCTTATTAGAGCAAGAATTACAAAGAAAACTATATTATACCCAAATGATGGATACAAAACAGACTAGAAGATCTAGATAATGTTTTGTATATTTTTCTTTTTTTCAGCATAAAAATAGTAAAAGAAAGCTATTTTTTCTTTTTATATTCTAAAGAAATGTGTAGTTGTCAATGATGTGACACCTAAAAAGTAAAAAATAGAAAAGCGATATGATAGAATGAAAATGTTAATTATTTATCATATTGTTTTTTAATTTGATTTCTCATTTCTAATGGAGATAGCCAACCTAGAACCTGCATTGGAATGTTATTACTTCTTTTAAGATAAGATTTTGTTTGTTTCTTAAAATCATCATAAGAATAGAAAGATAAGAAATTGTAAAATCTGTTTTGGTCATTTCTATGACTCCTTTCTACTTTACCATTATGTCTAGGAGTACGTGGTCTTATTAATTGGTGAGTAATATTTAATTGATTTAGTAAGGAATCGAGAGGATGAGTTCTATCTGTTTTCATCGTATAAGTAAATTCTTGTCCATTGTCTGTTTGAATGATTTTAGGTTGATAACCGAAATAAACAATAGCTCTTTTAACAAAATCGATGGTGGAATAAGAAGATTGTTCTCGGTAAGGATAAATAAATCTTTCACGAGAAGCTTCATCAATGATAGTGTATTGATAGAACTTTTGCCCATCGTTGCCAGAATAACAATATTTAGGAACATATTTAACATCCATTTGCCATTTAATACCAATGTTGGAAGGTGTATCATACTTTTTTGGAGTATATCGTTCTTTCTTTTCTTTATTCACATAAATCCCCATTTTACGAAGAACTCTAAAAAGAGAAGAAGCATTTCTGGAGTAGCCTTTTTCAACTCGTAGTTTACCATACAGTTCGCACATGGAAATATGAGGGTTTCTTCTTAAGTAATTTTCAATCCATTTCAATTCTTGTTTGGTATGGGAATTGGGATGAGGAGAAAGAGGGCGATGGGACTTATCGATAAGAGATTCTTTCGTACCATCAAATTTTTTGTTCCATCTCATAAGGGAACGTTTAGAAATTTTATATCTCCTACACACAAAAGATATAGAGTAACCTTGTCTATATAATTTAACAGCATAAAATTTAGTGTTTAAATCGTGTGGTAAATATCTTTGAGAATGTGATATACTAGTCATAGCGATTAGATCCTTTCTTGAATGTATTTGTGTTAATTAACATTTTAAGGTATCTATCGCTTTTTGTATATTCTCAAGGTGCCACATCAATTGTAACTCTACATTTTTTCTTTTTATATTCTAAAGAAAGTACTTGCATAAATGACAAAAATGTGATAAAATTTGTTTGTTGATCCGCTTTATTCTATAAAAAATATATGATCAAATAAGAAAAAGGAGCGTGACATTGTGAATATAATCGATAAGATTACAAAAAAACAAATTCGTACAGATTTACCAGAATTCCGTGTTGGAGATACCGTTCGTGTCGATGTAAAAATTGAAGAAAAAGATTCAAAAGGGCAAACGAAATATCGTATTCAAGCTTTTGAAGGAATTGTAATGGCTATTCAAAATAGTGGAATTGGTAAAAACTTTATTGTAAGAAAAATTTCTGGAGGTATTGGGGTAGAAAGAACTTTCCCAATGAATTCTCCTATTATTGATAAAATTACGGTTGTTCGTAAGGGAAAAGTAAGACGTGCGAATTTAGGATATTTAAGAACATTAAAGAAACAAGCAAAAATCAAAGAAAGAAATTAAGGCGTTATGCCTTATTTTTTGTAAGGAGTGGTTCTATGAAATGGTTTCGGGAAGTCGCTATTTACGGGGTATTAATTATAGCAGTAATTCTTTTGAGAATGTTTGTGATAACCCCTGTTTGTGTAGATGGGAATTCGATGTTACCTACTTTAAAAAATGGGGAAATTCTTTTGTTAAAAAAATATGATAAGAGTATTGAGCGTTTTGATATTGTTGTTTTAAATTACAATGGACAAAAACTTGTTAAAAGAGTTATTGGACTTCCTGGCGAAACGATTTTATATAAGGATAATAAGCTTTATATAAATAATGAAGAAATAAAAGATGTGCAAACAGGATATAGAACAAGTGACTTTTCCTATGTGGTGGGAGAAGATGCTTATTTTGTTTTAGGAGATAATCGGGTTGATTCTCTTGATAGTCGTATTTTTGGTGAAGTTTCTAAAGATAATATCGATGGGGTTACTTCTTTTGCTATTTTCCCATTCTCTTCCTTTGGGAGTATTCCATGCAAGAGATAGGAAATTTAAAAAATCGTTTGCGTAGATGGTTTCAAAATCTTTTGCAAAAGAAAAAAAAGAAAGAAAAAAAGGAACAAGAGGAAAATTGGCGGAGAAGATTTCAAAACCGTTTTGTTTCTTTTTTTCTTACTATAGGAACATTTTTTCTGGGTTTCTTTTTTTATCGGGCTTCCGATTCTTTAAAAAGTAAGGTAAAACTATTCCAGGAGAAAGTAAATAGGGAAGAAAAAAATTTATCTATAGAGGAATATCAGAAGGAACTTGTTTCTTTACAAAAACAAGTTCTTAAAAAAAATCGAAAAGTTCAGGAAGAACTTTTGCCTATTTTGGTAAAGACTTCTTCTTTACTTTTAAAAAAAGAGGAGAAAAAAAGAACTTCTTCTTTTAAATCTCCCATTTTGAAAGAAGAGATTTTTGAAAATAATTTTCAAAAGCAACCTCCTTTAGAGAAAATTGTGCCTTCTTTTTTTATTAAAAAAGAGGTTATTAAACCAGAAACTCAACAGGATTTTAAGAAACAAGAGGCTAAACAAGATTTTAAGGAAGAAAGAAAAGTGATGGAGACTTTTGAAAAGCCTAAAGTTACAAATGTTTTCAAAAGGGATCCTTTTCAAAAGAAAGAATGTCCTGTTATGGAGAAAGAAGAGAATTTGTCTATTTTATCTTTATTAAAAGAGAGTCTTTATTGGAAGGAAAAAATAAAAGATTTTAAAGAAGGGGACTTAAAAGATATTGAAAGGCATCTTAAGCAGTTAGAAGAACAATTAAAAGAATATAACCTAGAAGAGATTCTTTTTTGTATTGAAAGATTTCTTTTACCCATTTCCTTAGAGGAAATGATACAAAAAAAGTATTTTTTTAATCTTTATGAAGATATAAGAAAGAAAGAAAAAACTTTAGAGACAAAACCAGTCGTTGTTTTTGAGCATGTAAAGGCTTCTATTACACCAGTAAAGAAGGAAGATAAGGAAATAGAAAAAAAGAAGGAGAATAAAAAGATTTTAAAGAAAGCGGAGTCTAAAAAATTCAAAAAAATAGTAGAACCTATAAAAAAAATAAAAGTAAAGGTACAGGAAAATGTTGAAAGTACACAAAATAAGGAGGATACCACATTTAAAAAAGAAGTTTCCGATTATCAAAAAAGCTTTTTTTATATTCAACAACTTGTAAATCAGTATTCAAAAGAACTTACTTTGAAACAAAAGAAAATGCTTCCTCCTAGAAAAATAAATGCCTTTGTAAAAAATACTTTTCATTTTGCTCTTTTTTTTCCTATAAGTATTCTTTCTTATTTTAAAAATCCGCTTTATGGAAGGTTAACTGCTGCCTTTTTTCTTAATAATTCGATTCGACATGTTCAAAATATTACTCTTCAAAAAAAGAAGAAATATTTATCCTTGAAAAAATTATTATCTGTTTTTCATGAAGAAGAAAATTTGTTGTGGCTTTTGTATTCTGTTTATTCAGATGCTCTTTTACAGTTGCAAGATTTAAAAAAACAATTTCTTTTAGAATATTTTGGTAGTTTAGGGGATGATCTTCAAAGTATTCAACAGCAAATGAATGAAATGGAGGAAGAAATTATTAAAAGAATAGACAGTACAGAAATGCTTATTCATGAAAATGATTATGCAAAACAAAAAGTATTAAAATAGAAAAGGATGTCTTAGCATAATTTATAGAATTTAAAAAATATTTTTACAAGATTTATTTAAAAGAAAAACTAAAAGATATAAAGGGAAATTTTATATCTTTTTTTTTGAAAAGATGGAAATTTTTCTGTATTATGATATAATTAATATTGAAAAAATATGCTAGATGATCCTATTAAATTATAACATCAAGATTTATGGGAGTTGAAAAGTATTGGATTTTTAGAGTAGTGATGAACTTTATATTTATAAAATAAGTAGAGTATATGTTTATTTAATGAGGTTTATATCAAATAGTAATACTATTTGGATAGATTTTTCCTAATATTTTTCTGAATTGGGTGAGTAAAAGGTGGAGAATATGACAAAATATTTGAAATATAAAGATATTGATAAGGTAACTCTTTTAGAAGTTGCCACTTCTTTGCGAGATGGGAAATTGGTTGTTTTTCCAACAGATACTGTTTATGGGATTGGAACGAATGCTTATAATAAAGATGCCTGTTTGAAAATTTACGAAGTGAAAGGAAGACCTAAACAAAAACCTTTGAGTATTTTGATTTCAGATATTTCTATGTTAAAAGAATTGGTTTCTTTTATAAGTCCTCTTGAACAAAAATTGATCGATGTTTTTTGGCCAGGGCCTTTAACTATAAAGTTTAGAAAAAAAGAAGGGGTTTTACCCGATAGTATATCTGCTGGGGATGAATACATTAGAGTACGCCTTATACAGGAAGGGCTTATTTATGAACTTATGCAAATAGCAAATGTTCCTGTTGTCGCACCTAGTGCTAATCTTTCTGGGAGTCCTACAGGAACAAAGGTCAACCATATTGTTCAAGAATTGGGTGGTAAAGTAGACTATATTTTAGATTGTGGTGATATAAAAGAAACGCTCGTATCTACTATCGTTCAAGTAGAAGAAGGAAAGGTTTTTATTATAAGAGAAGGAAAAATTAAAAAAGAGGAATTGCAAAAAGTTGTACCTTTAGGGGAATGATGGGGAATTTTTTATGATTGATTGTATTTTTAGATCAGTTGATTTTAAAATTTATAAGGATATAATATCAAGAGTATGCAAAAGATGTTTTTGCCTAGCTTGAAGTACTTTAATAAAGAAAGGAGAAATTTTAATATGAAAGTAATCACGATTAAACAACCTTTTGCTTCTCTTATTGCAGAAGGAATAAAAGAATATGAATTTCGAACTTGGAAAACTAAATATAGGGGACCAATACTCATCCATGCTGCAAAGAACGTTAATAAAAAAGCGATGAAAAAATTTGAAAATTATCATTTAGAATATCCGACAGGGTGCATTCTTGCAAAGGCTAATTTAGTTGATTGTATAATAGTGGATGCAAATGCACGAGAAATGTTAGATAAAAAAGATTCCTTTGTATATTCGAGTGTTGTAAATCATATAGAGTGGAAAGGTTATGGGTTTGAATTGAAATGTGTAGAGAAGATAGATCCTATTTTTATACCTGGGAAGTTAAGTTTATGGGAGTATGAGGATAAAAGTAACTAAGTAAATAGACATTTAAATATAAAGGTGATATAAAGGACAATTGAATAGGGCACAATTTTTTTGAAAATTTATAAAGGAGTTAAAATATGATAAATACAAAGTTAACTAGGAAAGCAATGATTATAGCGTATAATGCCCATATGAATCAATTGGATAAGGCTGGTGTTCCTTATATATACCACCCAATCCATTTAGCAGAACAAATGGATACAGAGCTAGAATGTATTGTTGCGCTTTTACATGATGTAGTGGAGGATACAGATATTACTTTTGAACAACTTGAGAAGGAGTTTTCGAAGGAAGTAATAACGATTTTAAAGCTATTAACTCGTGATAAAGGGGAAGAATATATGGATTATATAAAAAAAATAAAAAAACATTCTATTGCTAGAAAGATAAAGATTGCAGATCTTATTCATAATTCTGATGAATCTAGGTTGGAAAAGATTACGACGAAAGATATAGAAAGGAGAAGTAAATATCATAGAGCTTTGGAATTTTTGGAAATGGATGGAGATTAAAAAATGAATTATGAAATGGGGAGGGGATTTATAGAAAAATAAAATTGGATATTTATAGAGTTTATAATCTGTTTTTATAAATGAAAAATTTCAGCAAAAAAAAGATTTTTTTAAAATTTGATATTGACTTTTTTCAAATATCTGGTATAATCTAATTAGTTGATTAATTGCGGGTGTAGTTCAATGGTAGAACTCCAGCCTTCCAAGCTGATAACGTGGGTCCGATTCCCATCACCCGCTCCATTGAGAGAATTACTCACACCTTCGTGTGAGTTTTATATTTTCAAATTTATCCTATATCACTCGTTGATATGGGATTTTTTCATGTTTGGAAGGAGGATTTACAGATGAAAATAACCATAGAATCTTTAGAATTTCCTTTATGTGTTAAAGAAAAACTTATGAAAATACCTAAAATATCAAAACTACATATTGAATTTGTAAATGGGAAGAATATTCATTTTGATAAAATTAATCTTAAAATCAGAATTTAATAGTTTATGTTTTTCACTTTTACCATCTTTTTTTGAAATAAATGTTAATTATTTTATATCAAAGTTAGAAATAAATTGTTCTGAATAAGTCGTAATAGTATTTATTACTAATTTACTTTTTGCATTTTTTTCGGAAGGAATAATAGCAGAATTTATCAAAGAAGATAATGGCTCATTTGCAAGAAATTTAAATCTATATAAATATCCATCATTTTTTTATGTTGAATTATAAATAGGAGTCAGTAAATAAATCTGTGTAAAATAGAAATCTATCCATGATAAAATAGAA
>CAMSXY010000063.1 GCA_947065955.1 uncultured Caryophanales bacterium
ACACAAGGATGAACACTCTTTCCCTACACGACGCTCTTCCGATCTTGCAAGCGTTGCATTTTCGCTCGGTCTTCCTTCTCTTTTAATAAATCCCCCTGGAATTTTTCCAACAGAATATAACTTTTCATTATAAAGTACCATTAAAGGAAAAAAATCAGACAATACATTGGCTTTATCCGAAACAACAACAGTAGATAAAACAACGGTATCTCCATAGCGAATCAAAACAGCCCCATTAGCTTGTTTCGCAAGTTCCCCATGTTCTACAACTAATTTTCTACCTCTAAAATCTAATTCAAAAATTTTTTTCATTCTATACCTCTCTCTCTTCGAAAAAGAAAGACACTCAAAAAGGAGTGCCTACTTATTATTTTCTTAATCCTAATGATTGAATAAGTTCACGATATCTCGTTACATCTTTTTTGAACAAATAATTTAACATACTTCTTCTTTGTCCAACTTTTTGAAGTAACCCTCTTCTAGAATGATAATCGTGTTTATGTTCTTTTAAATGTCCTGTTAATGCATTAATTTCTTCTGTAAGAATTGCAATTTGAACTTCTGCAGATCCTGTATCTTGTTCATTTCGAGCATATTTTTTAACAAGCTCTGCTTTTCTTTCTTTACTTAAAGCCATAATTTCCTCCCTTTTTTATTTGCTTATAACCTAGAAAAAAGTTGGAGATTCTTTTTTCCAAGTGATAAGTATATTAATACTATACACTAAATAAAACATTTATGCAAGGCTTTTTCAAAAAATAAATCTTAACACTCTTTTTAATATGAACCAAAAAAAAGATATTATTCTAAAAAATAAGATAGTAAATATTTTATTTTTTTCTTAACTTTTCTTATTTAAAACCAGACTTTTAACAAACAATATCCTTTTAAAACATTTTCCAAGGCTTTAAAAAGGTAGGATCTTTTGAATAACAGTGATAAAGAGCAATCGGTTTTTTTTGTTCATCCCGAAAAAGAATTTTTTCTTTTTCATAAATGTTTTTTAAAAGAATACCATTTCTCACTTTTTTTTCTAACGATTTTTCTATAATAACAGAAGGATATAGATCCAAAACTCTTTCGATCGAAACAAAAGAAAACTTTCCTTCTTCCATTTGTTTTAAAGAATAAGCTTCTTCAATAGAAAAAATTCCTTGCTGAATACGTATTAAATTAGACATCATTCCAACCGTATTTAACTTACGTGCTATATCACGAATTAAACTTCGAATATAAGTTCCTTTACTAACCTCACAAGAAAAACGAAAGGTTATAAGATCTCCTTTTTTATGAATATCCCCCAGTAAATCTATTTGATAAATATGAACCATTCTTTTAGGAAGAATAATGTCCTTTCCCTCTCTTGCATAATTGTATAATTTCTTTCCTTGTACCTTCACAGCAGAATAAAGAGGAACTTCTTGTTCATAACTTCCTACCATAGAAAAAAGAGCTTTTTTAATTTCTTCTTCTTTTAAACAAACTTTTTCTCTTTTCAATATAGTTCCTGTATTATCAAGGGTATCTGTAGATATCCCAAGAGTGACCTCCGCTTCATATTTTTTTCTATCACTGGTCAAAATTTCTACCAATTTTGTTGCTTTTCCAATACATAAAACTAAAACACCACAAGCAATTGGATCCAACGTTCCTGTATGTCCAATTCTCTTTTCCCCTAAAATTTTAGAGACTTTATTTACAACATCCCTACTAGTCCAACCTTTTTCTTTGTTTACAACTAAAATTCCTTCCATACTTTACCCCTTACTTGTAATTTAATCATCCCTATGATCCTGTAACATTAAAACCAAACGTAATAACTGAACAATACTAGAGATAAAACTTGCAACATAAGTAAGAGCAGCTGCATCTAACATAGATTTTACTTCTTTCTCTTCAGAACTCTCAATAAGTTTCAATGCTTTTAACTGTTCTTTAGCACGAAAGGAAGCATTAAATTCAACAGGAAGTGTAACAAGTTGAAAAAGAAGAGTCGCTAAAATAAGAACAATTCCAACTTTTAAATAACCAACAATACCAGCAAATAAAGCAATAAGGGAAACAAAATAACCAATATACGTTACAAAATTAACAACAGGAACCATCCGACTTCGAAGACGCATATAAAAATACTCCTCTTTATCTTGAATGGCATGACCAACTTCATGCGCTGCAACAGCAATAGAGGCAATAGAAGTTCCATGAAAAACATCTTTTGAAAGTCTTATAACCTTTCTAGTTGGATCATAATGATCTGAAAGCTCTTTCTTTACTTCTACAATAAGAATTTGCTCTAATCCATTTGCATCCAAAATAGCGCGAGCAACTTCAAACCCAGAAATGGATTTGAAAGCTCTTTTATTTCGATATTTCGAATAAGAAGTAGAAAGTCTTATTTGAGCAATAAAAACAACCAATACCCCTATAAAAAATAAGAAAACTGTAATATTACTTTCTAATCCATAGCTCATAACTTTCCTCCTTATAATTTTTCATAAATGGTTCCATGAGAAGTATCTTTTAAAAGAATTCCTTTTTGTTTTAAAGCCTCTCGAATTGAGTCAGCTAATTCAAAATTTTTCTCTTTTTTAGCTTGATCTCTTTTTTCGATTTCTTTTAAGATATATTCTTCCATCTCTTCTTCTAGTTTCTTTTCTTTTAATAAATCTAAAGAAAGTACTTGATCAAAATCTTTCACTAAATAACGCTTTGTTGCATCGTTTAAATCCGATTTTAAAACATCATATAAAACAGTAAGGGCAAAAGAGGTATTTAAATCATCTTCAAGGGCTGAGGAAAAAGATTTTTTATAAACTTCTGCTTTTTCTTTCTCTATTTCCCCTTCTTTTTGTAAAAAGCGAACACGATTTAAAAGTTTTTTATAGATCGCTTTGGTATTATCCATTCCTTCATAAGAAAAGACAAGTTGATTTCGGTAATGCGACTGCAAACAATAAAGACGATACACCAAAGGATCATATCCTTTTTCTTCCAATAAAGAAACTGTTAAAAATTCTCCCTTACTTTTACTCATTTTTCCAGTTTCATCATTCAAGTGTTCTCCATGAACCCAAAAGGAACACCAAGGATGTCCTAAAAAGCTCTCTGATTGGGCTATTTCGTTTGTATGATGTGGGAAAATATTATCAACCCCCCCGCAATGAATATCTAGATATTCTCCTAAATATTTAAGAGAAATACAAGAACATTCAATATGCCATCCAGGATATCCACTTCCCCATGGACTATCCCATTTCAATTCTTGATCATCAAATTTAGATTTTGTAAACCATAAAACAAAATCAGCTTGATTTTTTTTCCCTTCGTCTAAAGAAACATCTTCTCTGGCTCCTACTACCAATTCTTCTTTTTTATGACTTGTTAAAGAATAATAATTTTCAAGTTTTGAAACATCAAAATAAACGTTTCCTTTTGAAAAATAAGCATAACCTTTATCCATCAAGGTTTGAATAATATGAATATAATTTTCAATATTTTGAGTTGCAGGTTCTACTATTGCAGGTTTTTTAATATTTAATTTAGAAAAATCTTCAAAAAAAGCTTCTGTATAGCGTTTAGCAATTTCTAAAACACTAACATGTTCCCTTTTCGCACCCTTTACCATTTTATCTTCGCCTGTATCTGCATCACTACTGAGATGTCCCACATCGGTAATATTCATACATCTTTTAACAGTATAACCTACATACTGTAATGTTTTTTCAAGAATATCTTCCATAATATAAGTTCTTAAATTCCCAATATGAGCAAAATGATAAACTGTAGGCCCACAAGTATACATAGTTACATATTCTTTATGGTATGGTCTAAATTCTTCTATTTGCCGAGTTTTGGTATTATATAATTTCATATGATCACCTATATAAAGTATATCATAAATTAAGAAAAAAAAACGTCATAAGACGTTTATTTCAATGTTTTTTGTTTTTCTTTTTCAATTTTTCCTTGATAAAGACCACAAAATGGATTTTTATTTTCTTCCATATACTTAGTTGCAGCGTCTAAAATTTCTTGAGAAAGAAGACCATCTTCTCCAAGTAGCATTCCGCATACATCTAAAGTAGTAAGTCCATAAATATATCGAATAGAATCACTAACTTCCCATTCATTATTGGTTTGATAAGCGATACTTAACATTTCTTGGTAAGCAGATACCTTTTCAGAAGATTTTGGACTTGTTAAAATTGTTTTTTCTAAAGTATCTAATTGAGAAGCAATTTTTTTATCCTCTTCGTCTATAAAAAGTTCACTTAAACACATGATACTTCCATAGGTTGAATTTCCTTGGTAAACATCTCTTCTTTGTTCACAGAAAGTATCAATTCCTAAATTAGCATATCCACATGCATATTGATAATTATCAGAAAGAATATTTTCTGAAACAAGCGCATTAAATGTAGTTTCATCTATCAAATCTGCATTAGCCATTGCAAGAAGAGAAGAAGCAACACCTGTGTCAAGATCATAACGATTTACAAGTAATTTTTGACCATCTTCAAAATTTTCTAAAAATTCTTGATTCTCTTCTGGAAATACAGTTGGAATAGGTGTTACAGAAGGTGTTGGATTAGCACCCTGTGTTATACTTGGAGTTGGTGTTACAGAAGGTGTTGGATTAGCACCTTGTGTTATACTTGGAGTTGGTGTTTGATTCGTATCTAAAGTTCCATCTTGTTCATAATTAGAACTTGGATTTTCATCACGTGAAAGATCGTGACACGCTTTAGCTCCAAAACCTATACCTACTATTGTAAAACAAAGTCCCACAATTTTTACTAAAGTTTTTTTTCTTTTTGAAAAACCTTTAAAAATTTTCAAATTTTTAATTTTTGACTTTCCCTTTTTATCTTTTGTGTCTTCTTCTTTTTGAGTTTCTTCTTCTTTTTGAGTTTCTTCTTTTAGACCTTTAACTAGATCATAAAATACCTTTTGCATCTCAGCACAAATATAATCACATGCAAGCGCCTTATCTGAAACATCAGAAATTTCTAATGTATTATTATCATCTCTTTGGAAAAAAACACGTTGATTTTCCGCATCATAATAACAATCAATATCCATCTCTATTTTTTTTCTCAAATTCTCTAGTTCTGGTTCTATAACTACTTTTTCTTCTTCACTAATATCTGCATAATCTTTTTCCATTTCAACATATTGACTTAATAATTCATTTTGTCTTTGTTTATCTGAAAAATTAGATAAAGTCGAATCTTTTCCTCTAACCAAGAAACCATTTACAATGGCATAAAATGCTTGATTGCAACTAGAATAACAATAAGTGTTTTGAATTTGTTCTAATATTTCTTTTTTATTCATAATAATTCCCCCTCTTTTTGAAATCGGTATTATAATAGCATAAGTCTTTTAATTTGTCAAACCTTTAAAAAAACTTTCTTATTTTTTTAAGCGCAATAAAAGAACCTAAGATCCCCTAAAAGTTTTCCATTTAAATCCATATACAGAAATTCTTTTTGTAAGAAAAAAGTAAAGTTCTCTTCTACTCTAAACAAATTAATCGTTTCCAAAAAAGATATTTTCCTATTTTTATTTACACATTCTAAAACAAAGAATCTATTTATTATTTTACAATGGATGAAAAGTACTTTTAGGAATTATAATTTTAACAGTTGTTTCTTCCTTATAGTTGGAAGTAATCTCCATTTTTAAGCCAAGATTGTCACAAATTTTCTTAGCTAAATATAACCCCATCCCTGTCGATTTTGATTTTGTCCTATCACTTCCTGTAAAACCTTTTTCAAAAACTCTTATTAAATCCGATTCTTTAATCCCACAACCATTATCTTTTAATATTAAAATAACACTATTTTTCCAATCTTCGCTGAAAATTTTTATTTTCTTTTTATCTTTATCCAAATACTTTATACTATTTTGAAGAACTTGCGATAAAACAAATATAAGCCATTTTTCATCTGTATAGATGGTTTTATCTAAATCATGAATATCTAATACTATTTTACTACCTAGTAAATAATCCTTATATTTTAAAATGACTTGATGTACTAAATCCGATAAATTTATTTTTTTAATAAAATAATCTTTTTCTGTAGTACTACTTCTTGCGAAAAAAAGGATTTGTTCTACTAATAAATTTATTTTATCCACTTCTTTTTTTAAAATACTATTTTTATTATCATCCAAAGCAAGAAATAAAGCTGAAATAGGAGTTTTTATCTCATGAACAAAACTTTCAATATATTCTTGATAGTCCTGTTTCTCCTGTTCTAATTTTCCTATTTTATCATTCATGGATTTACAAGCAAGTTTTAAAGCATATAGATACGCAATACTTTCGATTGAATTAGATTTAGGCAATATTTCCGATATATAGTACTTTTCCTCTAAACCATCCACCAAAGAAATAATTTTTTGATTCCTTTTTTTTAGAAATAGATAATCTCCTAGGAAATAACTAATAAGTAAAAACAGTAATAATAGAACTACAAGCAAAATAGAATAAAAATTAATATCCATTATATATAAAAAAATGGTTAAAAACACAATAAGAAAAAATTGAGCCAATATATAGAATATTTTATCTTCGATATAATGAAAAAAACTCATAATTTATATCCTTGCCCTTTTATATAAGATAATAAATTCATAATTCCTATCTCCTTCGCTTTTTTTCTTAAACGATTAATATTCACAGCTAAGATATTATCATCTAGATAATATTTATCATTCCAAAGCTTATCCAATAACTCCTCTTTTGTTATAACTCTATTAGAATTAATAAAAAAATAATAAAGAATCCGAAACTCATTACGAGTAAGTTCTACTTCTTTTTTTTGGTATTTTAATAAGGATAAGTGAAGATCTAATGTATAATGATTTTTAGTCAGATTTCTATAATTAACAGGATCACTTATTTTTAATGCCCGTTTGATTTTTTCAAGTAAAATAATTTTATTATAAGGTTTAACAATAAAATCTACACCTCCTACCTGAATACTTTTTATTTCATCTTGAGCAGATCGGAATATCA
>CAMSXY010000064.1 GCA_947065955.1 uncultured Caryophanales bacterium
GTGAACTTTATCATAGAGGCGTTGGAGAAACCAGCGATATTGTCTCTAAAGAAACTTATGATTTTATAGATCGTGGAGATAGAAAAGTAACTCTTCGACCAGAGGGAACTGCAGGAATTGTTCGTAGTTTTATTGAAAATAAAATGCATGCAGATCCAAGTATTCCAAAAAAAGTTTGGTATTTTGGTCCTATGTACCGTTATGAAAGGCCGCAAGCTGGAAGATATCGAGAATTTTATCAATTTGGTGTCGAAGCTTTTGGCAGTTCGGATCCTGCTTTGGATGCTGAGGTGATTAGTATTCCAGTTAATTTATATCAACTTCTTGGATTAAAAGGCATAAAGGTGAATATTAATAGTCTTGGTGATTTAGAGTCCCGTCAAAATTATAGGGAAGCACTTATTCAATATTTTGAACCTCATAAAAAGGATCTTTGTGAAGATTGCCAAAGAAGACTTGAAAAAAATCCTCTTCGTGTTTTAGATTGTAAGGTCGATTCTTCTTTAGATATTATGAAAAATGCACCTTGTATTTTAGATTATTTAAATGAAGAGAGTAAAAAACATTTTGAAGAAGTTCAAAAATATTTAGAAGCTTTAAAAATTTCTTATACAGTAAATCCTAAAATCGTAAGAGGATTGGATTATTACACACACACTGTTTTTGAAGTGGAAGCGGATATTCAAGGATTTGGTTCGCAAAATGTTTTGTGTGGTGGTGGAAGATACGATACGTTAGTAGAAAAAATAGGGGGACCTTCTACCCCAGGTGTTGGATTTGCACTTGGTTTGGAAAGACTTTTAGAGGCCTTAGAACAGGAAAATATTACACTTCCTCATAAACATGGAATAGATCTTTATGTCATTCCTTTAAAAGAAGCAGAAAAGGCCTATGCTTTTTCATTGGTTAATGCTCTTCGTATGAGTGGATTTACCGTAGATATGGATTTTCAAAATCGTAATATGAAGGCTAACTTTAAGCAAAGTGAACGTTTAGAAGCTAAATATAATTTGATCCTTGGAGAAGAAGAAGTCAAAACGGACGTTCTTACTTTAAAATCAAATGAAACCAAAGAAGAATTTAAAATTTCGAAAGAAGATTTAATTGATTTTTTAGATGAAAATATAGAAGAATAAAGGAGAATTTATGAAAAGAATACCTATCAATACATTAGCTCAACATACAAACGAAACTCTTACAATAGAAGGTTTTGTAGAAAATATTCGTAATTTGCAGTATGTTCAATTTCTCATCTTAAAAGATGAAACAGGAAAAGTACAAATTACTATTGAAAAAAACGAAGAAAATCAAGAACTTACTTCTATTGTTGATAACCTTTCTTTAGAAAGTACAATTCGAGTAACAGGAACTGTTTTTGAAAATGAAAAAGTTAAATTAAATGGAAGGGAAGTTGTTCCAGAAAGAATAGTTGTGACAAGTTTTTCCGAAAAAGAATTACCTCTTGCTATCAAAGATAAAGAGAATGCTTTAAGAGAAACTCGTTTAGATTATCGTTTTTTAGATTTGAGAAGAGAAGAAAATTATTTATTTTTTAAATGTCAAACTCTACTTGAAATGGCCCTTCGTGAATATTGGATAAAAGAAGGTTATTTAGAAATTCATAGTCCTAAAATTTCTGCTAAAGCGGCCGAAAGTGGGGCTGAGGTCTTTAGCTTAGATTATTTTGGACAAAAGGCCTGCTTAAGCCAATCTCCTCAATTTTATAAACAAATGGCTATGTCCTCTGGTTTTAACCGAGTTTTTGAAATAGGACCTGCTTTTCGAGCTGAAAATTCTCATACAAGTTACCATGCTACTGAAATTAATATGGCTGATGTCGAAATTTCTTGGATTCAATCAGAAGAAGATGTTATGGAAGAAGAAGAAAATTTACTTCGTTATGCACTAACGCGTTTAAAAGATACTTATGGCGAAGAAATAAAAGAAAAATTTGGTGTAGAAATTAGTGATGTTTCTAATCCATTTCCACGAATCACCTTTGAACAGGCGAAAAAAATATTAAAAGAAGAGTTTGGGTATATTGGAGAAAACAAAGAAGATTTTGAAAGAAAAGAAGAAAATTTACTTTGTGAATATGCGAAAGAAAAGTATCATTCTGACTTTTTATTTGTTACAGCCTATCCTTTTTCTGCCCGTCCTTTTTATCATATGTTAGATGAAAAAGGACTTACTAAAAGTTATGATTTATTATTTAAAGGAATAGAAATCACAACAGGATCGCAAAGGGAAAACCGAATCGATATTTTAGAAAAACAAGTAAAAGAAAAAGGAATTGCTCTTGAAGATTTGTCCTTTTATTTAGAATTCTTTCGTTATGGTTGTCCTCCTCATGGTGGGTTTGCGATTGGGATAGCAAGATTAATGATGCAAATTTTTGAAATGGATAATATTCGAGAGGCTACTTTTATTTATCGTGGGCCAACGCGTTTAAACCCATAAGGAGTTTTATGGAACCTTTAAAAGAAATTGAACGAAGTATTATTAAAAAGTATCGAAAAGATATTTGGTCAAAATTTATAGAAGCTGTAAAAGAATATGAACTAATTAAAGATGAAGATCATATTGCTGTTTGTATTAGCGGAGGAAAAGATTCTTTTTTACTTGCAAAGTGTATGCAGGAATTAAAACGTCATGGGAAAATAAAGTTTGAATTAAAATTTTTAGTGATGGATCCTGGATATGAAAGCAAAAATAGAAAACAAATAGAGGATAATTTAAAAAACTTAGGAATTGAAGCAAGTATTTTTTCAACTTCAATTTTTTCCTATGTTGATACAACCGATAACCCTTGTTATTTATGTGCGAAGATGCGAAGAGGGTACTTGTATCATGAAGCTAAAAAATTAGGGTGTAATAAAATAGCTTTAGGGCATCATTTTAATGATGTTGTAGAAACCATTTTATTAAATTTAATTTTTAATGGAGAATTTTCTAGTATGATGCCTAAATTAAAAAGTGATAATTTTGAGGGAATTGAATTGATAAGACCTTTATATCTTATCCGGGAAAAAGATATTAAAACTTGGGCTAAAACGAATGGACTTACTTTTTTGGATTGTGCTTGTCAAATAACAAAGAAAAAAAGTGGAAAAAGAATGCTTATGAAAGATTTGACAGAACAATTAAATGCGATTTATAAAAATGCAGACAAATGTATTTTTCATGCCACAAAAAATGTCAATTTAAATACTATGATTGCTTATAAAAAAGATCAGAAAATACATCATTTTTTAGATTATTATAAAGAGGATTGACTATTTTTTACAGGATAGAGGAGATTTTCGTATTAGACAAAAAAAGAATTTGATATAATGGTATTGAGGTGTATTATGAAAAAGTTATTAAAAGTATTTTGTATAATGCTTATCCCTGTTTTTTTAGTAACAGGTTGTGGAGAAAAAACAGAGTTGAAAGAAAGTGAACCTCCTAAAAAAGAGGAAAAAAAATTAAAAATTGTAGATTTGGATTCGGATTCTAGGAGTTATGCGGTTATGATTAATAATCATAATCAGGCAAGAGAAAATCATGCAGGTTTACAGGATGCCTATATTGTCTATGAAATTGTTGTAGAAGGGGGCATTACTCGTTTTATGGCTCTTTTTAGAGATGTTAATCCAGAAAAGATCGGTTCTACAAGAAGTGCTAGACATTATTATTTAGACTATGCTATGGAAAATGACGCAATTTATGTACATTTTGGTGGAAGTGATCCTGCCTATAATCAAATTTCTAGTTTAAAAATAAATGATTTAGATGGAAATTGGAAAGATCGTGATTATTTTTATCGTGATCAGGATATTGTATTAAGTACTGGCAAAAAACCAAGTTATGAGCATACTGCATTTACCTCTATGGCAGAATTAAAAAAAGCTGCTTTAGCAAATAATTTTCGAACAACATCTACACAAGATTTACTATTACAATATAGTATAGAAGAAATTTCTTTAGAAGAAAAAGAGGGAAGTATTGTTGCTAATACGGTTACGATTCCTTATTCTGACTATATGACAGCTTCTTATCAGTACGATGAAGAAAATAAAAACTATAAAAGATTTGCCAATGGGGCTCCTCATAAAGATGGCATTACAAAAGAACAATATACTGTAAAAAATATTATAGTAGCGCAAATTGAAAATGTAGGCTATAATGGGAACTATTTACAAGATTTGAAAAATATCACAACAGGAAAAGGTTATTATATTACGGATGGATATGCTGTTGAAATTACTTGGGAAAAGACTTCGCGTTCTGCTCAAACTGTATATCGCTATTTAAATGGAGAAGAAATTGTTGTAAATGATGGGAATACCTTTATTCAAATTCAACCAATAAAAAAAGAAACGACTTTTCAATAAAGAACTTTTAAGTTCTTTTATTGTGTAAAAAAAAGTAAAGTAGAAAAATGTTAAGAACTAATATTTATAAGGCTTAATTCCTTCTTTTTTTCTTAAAATATTAAAAAAAATGGAAATTTTCTATAAAGATGTATAAAAATAATTATAAAATATATGAAAATGTGATATAATGTAGTAGTGTCTGAGGTGAATAGAAAATGTATAAAATAGACTCTGATATAGAGTATAATAACATTGTTCAAAATATATTAGAAAATGAAGAATTTAATAAAATAAAAAAAATTGAACATCATGGTATTTCACGTTTTGATCATTCGCTTAAAGTATCTTACTACGCTTATCGTGTAGCAAAATTTTTAAAATTAGATTATTATGAGGTTGCAAGAGGTGGACTTCTTCATGATTTTTTCTTAAGTTCAGAGAATCGCTCTTTTGGAAATAAATTTATATCTACTTTTAATCATCCTAAAAAGGCTGTAGAAAAGGCGCAAGAACAATTCTCAATCAGCGAAAAGGAATACGATATGATTCGTACTCATATGTTCCCAGTGAATTTAGCTATACCTAGGTATGCAGAAAGTTGGGTTGTAAATTTAGTAGATAAAGTCATTGGTTCTGGAGAATTTTTGAAAAAGTTTGGATATAAATTATCTTATGCTGTAAATTTATATGTTATATTTTTATTAAATTCAATAAAGTAGATTACCTTGTAATCTCTTTTTTATGAAAAAGGAATATAATATTTATGGAAAGAAAGGAAATAGAATTATGGAAATTATAGTTCAGGGAAAAGGAACGGATTTTTTTACGCCAGATCAGGTAATATTTAATATGAATTTTTTTATAAAAGAACAAACTTATGAAGGGACATTACAAAATGGAGTTCGAAGTGTCCAACAATTTGTAGATGAGATTCTTTTAAAAAATAATTTTAAAAAGGAAGATATGACAACGAGAAGTTTTGTGATTCGAGAAGAGACTAAATATAATGAAGTTACAAGAACTTATGATTTTGATGGCTATTCTTTTAGTCAAATGGCTTCTTTAAAATTTGATTATGATAAAGATTTAATGGCAACAATGATGGTTGAGATTACAAAATTAGAAAATCCTCCTATGCTTCAAATAAAATTTGGTTTAAAGGAAGAGGAGAAAAGTCGAAAGCAAGTACTTGTAAAAGCTTACCAAGATGCAGAAGAAAAGGCAAAAGCGATTGCAGAGGCTTCGCAAAAAGTATTAAAGATTTGTCAGAAAGTAGATTTTAAAACTATAGAGCCAGAATATGTTTCCAATACATTGATGGGTTCTGATATTATGTATGCTGAAAAGGTATATGATGGTGCTACACAGACTATCGTAAATACGTTTACTCCAGAAGATATTGAATTATCGGAGATCCTATATTGTGTATGGATTGCAGAATAAACATTGTTTGGTCTTCTATTTAAAAACTTTCCTGTGGTATTTCTAGGAAAGTTTTTTTTGAGTATTAAAATTTTATAAAGTAAAAAGGACATTTTGTCCTTTATTTTTTTCTGGCGTCCCCGAGAGGATTTGAACCTCCGACACCGGCCTTAGGAGGGCCGTGCTCTATCCAGCTGAGCTACGAAGACAAATGAATGTATCTTTATTATAACATATTTTTAATATTTCTGTTTGATAAATTTAGATATTTTTTATTAAAAACTTCCTAAACACTTTCTTGACAGAAATCTATATTCATGATACTGTAAAAATGATTTAATAAAGGTTTTTATTATAAGAAATATTGAAAAAAACTTGAAAGAGGGGAAGTAAGTGTTTTTCATGAAAGAAGTAAAGAATAGAAAATTAAGGATATATCATTTGTTTTGGTTATTTTTTATTGGTTGTTTTGCGGGCGTTATCATTGAAATGTTTTGGTGGTTTTTAAAAACAGGTGTTTTAGAAAGTAGGAGAGGACTTATTTATGGACCTTTTAATTTGGTCTATGGTTTAGGAGCCTTGTTAATTACTGTTTTGCTATATCGTTTTCGAAATAAGTCCTCTTTTATTATTTTTGGTTTAGGTTTTTTAATTGGGGCTATTTTTGAATATACTTGTAGTTTGTTTCAAGAAATTGCTTTTCAAACAGTATCTTGGGATTATGGAACAAGTTTTCTTTCTATAAATGGACGTATTAATCTGTTTTTTTCTATTATGTGGGGTATTTTATCTGTTGTTTGGATGAAATTATTTCCATACTTTTTATATTTTATTGATCGTTTTTGGAGAAAAAATATGAAAATTTTAACTTTTCTTTTAGCTGTTTTTATGTTTTTTAATATTTGTATTTCTTTTTTGGCATGTCAAAGACAAACAAAGAGATATTATGGGGTAGAGGCTCAAAATAATTTGGATCGTTTTTTGGATCATCATTATCCTGATGAACGTTTAAATAAAATTTATGCAAATAAAAAATATGTTGAAAAAAAATCAAAATAGTTTCTATTTTGATTTTGGACATAATATTTCTTTAATATGGCACATTTCAATATCCTTTTGAATGTTTTCTGCTTCTAAGTTTTTAATTTCTAATCCGAAATTTCTTTCCATATATTCAAAATC
>CAMSXY010000065.1 GCA_947065955.1 uncultured Caryophanales bacterium
ATGGATACAAAAAGCATCGATACTATTATAGATGTAATTTTAAGTAAAGATAATAATCTTTATAATCATGTTGGAAAAGGGTATAAATATTATATTCCAAGAGGCGTTAGTTATATTGATACCAATGATTTCAATGATAAGTTGTATTCCAATGGAAATTATTATTATCTTTATGTCGACGTTATCGGATATTATTATAATCAAAAGGTTCTTTATGAGGAGGAGTCATCCTACTATTCAAGATATATTGATATGAATGGAAAAGAAGGTTATTTGGTTATAAAAGAGCAAAATGGGAAATACTATATAAGATTTATGTATAATTATAGTTTAATAGAAACGATAGTTGATAAAGGAGATATTAATGACGCTGTTTTGGATGCAACCTATATGTTATCTACAGTAAAATTTAATCCAAATGTGGTAAAATTAATGATTGAAAACACGGATATTGCAAGTAGGGAAGAAAAATATGATATCTTTACTTCAAAACAGGAGAATAATTATTTTAAATTAATTGAGTCCATTGAACCAGATGATAGCGAAGATTTAGAAGATTCAATCGATGAAAAGGAGTGATCCTATGGGATTAATAGATAAATTAAAGGTAATGTTTACAGAAGAAGTGGAAGAAACTCCTATTAAAAAGGAAATGATTCAAGTAGAAATACCTTCTCCAAAAGAGGTTCGACCACAAGTAGAAGAGGTTAAACCAGCTCCTTTAAAGGAAGAAAAACCAGCTTTTCCAATATTTTTTGATGATGAAGATTTTAATACTTTAGAAAAGCCAAAGGAAAAACCAAAAGAGGTTTTACCAAAACCTTTAAATATTGCGGATAATTATAAAGGAAAAGCTATTGAAATAAAAGAAAAAAGAGTGTTTAAACCTACTCCTATTATATCTCCTGTGTATGGGATTTTAGATAAAAATTATTCAAAGGAAGATATTACCGCTAAAAAAAGAGAAGAAGTTGTAGAAGATAATGAACCATTGACTATCGACTCTATTCGAAACAAAGCTTATGGAACACTCGAGGATGATTTAGAACATACACTTACCAAGACTGTTTTAGAAGAGGATCCAGAACCTATTATTATCGATGATGAAGAAGATAGTGTTTTTGATGGAGATATTGATATGTTTGATGAGTTAAAAGAAGATGAACCAAAGCATGCAGCCCCTATTATTGATGTAGATATTAATATAAACGAGTATAATAATTTTGAAATGTCAGATAATAAAGAAGAACCCGAAGAAGAAAAAATAGATACTTTGGAAATGGAAACAGAAGATCCTGCTGAAACTTTTGAAACGGAAGATTCTATTGAAACTTTTGAAAACGATGAAGATTTTATAGAAAATGAAGAATCGATAGAGGATGGGGAATTACTTTTAAATCAAGAGTCCGAAGAAAATGATGAGGAGTTAAATAAAAAGTTTGAAGAAGATGCTTTAAATGAAAGTGATTTGTTTGATTTGATTGATTCTATGTATGATAAAGGAGATGAATAATTTTGGAATGCATGAAAGAAGTATTTCCAGTGATATTATACATATTATTATGTATACTTGTAATTTGCCTGATTGTTCTTGTCATACGTGCTATTAAAACGCTTAACAAAGTAAACGTAATGGTCGAAGATGTCAACACAAAAGTTAATAAATTAAACGGTGTCTTCAATATTATTGATAGTACAGCAGATGCGGTTTCCCTTGTAGGAGATAAAGTTGTAAATTTTTTCTCTTCAGGAATTTCAAGTATATTTCATAGAAAAAAGGGAGGAAAGAAAGATGCGTAAAAAAGGAAATGGAGCTTTAAAATTTTTAGCGGGGGCTTCTGTTGGAGCTACTCTTGGAATTTTATTTGCACCTAAAAAAGGAAGCGAAACAAGAAAAGATTTAAAAAATAAACTTGATGAATTAGTATCCAAAGCAAAAGATATTGATTTAGAAGAGGTAAGAGAAAATATCGAAATAAAAGTTGCTGAAATTAAAGAGTCTTTAACCGATTTAGATAAAGAAAAAGTACTTAAAATTGCTAAGAAAAAAGCAAAACAAATCCAAGAGAAAGCGGAAGAACTTGTCAATTATGCTATTGAAAAGGGAACTCCTATTTTAGAACAAACAGCTACCTCTGTTCGTGAAAAGGCGATTGCTGTTACAAAAGATGTTTTAGCAAAACTAGAAAAAGAAAACTAAGTATTGAGAATCAATACTTTTTTTGAACATTGACAACCAAATATATGTTTGGTAAAATAATCATGGTGATCCTATGGAAGCACAAGTTTTAGTAGAAAGAAAAGTAAAAGGTTTAGATTATACTTTTACCTATCATATTCCAGATGAGCTTTTAAGTAAGGTTCAAGTAGGAGTGCGTGTTGAGGTTCCTTTTGGAAAAAAAAACATAGAAGGATTTGTATTAGAAATAAATGAAAGTAAACCTACATCCTATGAAATAAAAGATATTCAAAAGGTACTAGACGAGACGCCCGTTTTAAATAAAGAAATGATTGAACTTGGAAGGTATCTTTCTAAAAAAACGATGACAACTTTAATGCAATGTTATCAGACGATGCTTCCAACCGCTTTAAAAGCAAAAATTGGTATGGAAGTTCCTAAAAAGTATCAAAGTTTTATTATTATCAAAGAAGAAAATCCCGTGTTAACAAGTTCAAAACAAAAAGAAATTTATGAAAAAGTTAAAATAGAAAATGAAGTGTTAAAAAAAGAACTTTTGGATATTTCATCCTCTTCTTTAAAGACTTTAATAGAAAAAGGAATTTTGGAAGAAAAAAAGGTAGAAATGTATCGTTTAGAAGATTCTACTCTAAAAAAGGATATATCTTATGAACTTTCTGACCAACAGAAAAACGCTATTACTATCATAGAAAAATCTTTTTCTACTTTTCAGCCCTTTTTATTGCATGGAGTAACTGGGAGTGGAAAAACAGAGGTTTATATTCAATTAATCGCTAAAATCATTGCACAAAAAAAGGAAGCTATTTTGTTAGTCCCTGAGATTAGTTTAACGCCTCAAATTGTCCAAATATTTAAACAAAGATTTGGAAAAAAAGTTGCTATTTTACATAGTGGTCTTTCTAACGGAGAAAAATTTGATGAGTGGAGAAAAATTGAAAGAGGAGAAGTTTTTATTGCTATAGGAGCCAGAAGTGCCATATTTGCTCCTTTTACCCATCTTGGAATTATTATTATTGATGAGGAACATTCCAGTACCTATAAGCAAGAAAATGCCCCGCGTTATCATACTATTGATGTTGCCCTTTTTCGTGCTCAGAAAAAACAGATTCCAGTTGTTTTTGGAAGTGCGACACCAAGCATAGAATCCTATACGAGAGCTAAAATGGGAATTTATACTTTAATAGAAATGAAAGATCGTATCAATCATAGTTTACCTCTGATAGAATTAGTCGATATGAAGAAAGAAATACAAAAAGGGAATTCTATTTTATCCGAAAATTTGAGAATGAAGATTAAAAATTGTTTAGAAAAAAAGGAACAAATTATTCTTCTTTTAAATAGAAGAGGTTATGCAACCATTGTTAGTTGTAAAGAATGTGGATATACTCAAAAATGTCCCAATTGCGATATTCCTCTTACTTTTCATAAAAGGGAAAATAGTATGTTTTGTCATTACTGTGGCTTTAAAACAAAAAAATTGAGAAAATGTCCAGAGTGTAAAAGCGAAAAGATTAATGAATATGGACTTGGGACTGAGAGGTTGGAACAAATCGTGAGAGACGAATTTCAAATTCCTGTTTTGCGAATGGATGTAGATACTACCCGAAAAAAAGGGGCTCATGAAAAAATAATTAAACAATTTCAAGAAAAAGAGGCTTCTATTTTAATTGGAACCCAAATGATTGCAAAAGGATTGGATTTTTCAAATGTAACCTTGGTAGGGGTTATCAACGGGGATGCTTCTTTAAATATTCCAGATTTTCGAAGTGCAGAGAGAACGTTTTCCCTTTTAAGTCAGGTGGCTGGAAGAGCTGGTCGTGGAGATAAAAAGGGTGAAGTGATTATTCAAGGTTTTAATATTGATCATTATAGTATTCAAAAAGCGCGTCTTCATGATTATATAGGGTTTTATGAGGAAGAACTTCAAATTCGAAAGACTTTATCTTACCCTCCTTATTGTAATCTTTGTTTGATAAAACTTTCGAGTTCTAATCTTGATCTTTTGATTCGAGAAAGCGAAAAAATTGTTTTCTTTTTACGAACAAAATTAAAGAATATGACTATTTTAGGACCTAGTATGGCAAGTATTTCCAAAATTAATAATATTCATTATATGCAAATTATTATAAAATATAAAAAGCTGAATGAGATTCGTCCTATTTTAGAATACCTTTATAAAAAATATTTAGAAAACCGAAAAATACATTTAGAAATGGATAATAATCCTATTCGAATATAATTTACAATATAAGAAAAAAATGATAAAATAAAAAAAGGTGATTATATGAATCTAGAGGATATTGTAGTCAAAAAGGATCCCGTTATTGTTTTTATGGGAACTCCAGAATTTAGTGCTTATGTTTTGGAAGGGCTTTTGGAAAAATATAAAATAAGAGCTATTGTTACACAACCCGATCGTCCTGTTGGAAGAGATGGAAAAGTTTCGATTTCTCCTGTTAAAAAAATAGGAATGGAAAATACAATTCTTGTATTGCAACCTGAAAAGATTAAAATAGATTATCAGGAAATTTTAAATTTGCGTCCAGATCTTATTATTACTTGTGCCTATGGTCAGATTATTCCAAAAGTTTTACTTGATTTTCCACAGTATGGCTGTATTAATGTACATGCTTCTTTGCTGCCTAAGTTAAGGGGAGGAGCTCCTATTCATAAAGCCATTATGGAGGGGTATACAAAAACGGGTATTACAATTATGTATATGAATGAAAAAATGGACGAGGGAGATATTGTTTCTCAAAAGGAAGTTTTAATTGAAGAGGAAGAAACGGCAAGTACATTGCATGATAAATTAAAAATTGTTGGAAGAGATCTTTTATTGGAAGTTTTACCAAGTATTTTAGAAAAAACAAATACTCGAACAAAGCAAGAGGAAAGTGAGGCAACCTATGCTTTTACGATTAAAAGAGAAGATGAAAAGATTGATTTTAATCGTACAAAAAGACAAATTTATAATCAGATACGTGGTCTTAATTCCTGGCCTGGGGCTTATCTTCTCTTAGATGGAAAAATTTTAAAAGTATGGTCCTCTCGAGTAACTAATGAATACTATCCAGATGCTTTAAATGGAGAAATTGTTGCCTTTTATAAGGATGGTATAGGCGTAAAGGTCAGTAATGGAGAGATTGTTTTAACAGAGATTCAATTAGAGGGAAAACCAAAGATGAAGGCTTCTGATTTTATAAATGGTATTCAAAATAAAGAACAGTGGCTTGGTAAAGTATTAGGATAGTTTATGTTTAAAAAAAATGAAAAATAAAAAATTTGAAAGAATTTGTCGCAGATCCTAGAAAAAAAGCTATTCTATTTTTTACCTTTTATTTCTTCTTTTTTCTCTTTTTAATTATCAGTATGCGTTTAAGTCCCGTAAAAAAGGATTTACCAAAAACTTCTTTGGAAAAATGGAAAATTCAAACGGAATATGAATTTGTGTATACTTTTTTGGGGGGAGAAGATCCTCTTGTTTTAAAGGGACTATTTAAAGATGGAGAAAGTACTTTTGAACAGGATGGGAATGTTTATAAAACAGAAAATGAAAAGTTTTATTTAGAGGGATCTGATACAGAATATCCCATGGATTTTTTTGTGAAATTTGTTTTTTTTGATACCAATGCAGAAAAAATCTCTAATTGGATAAAACAAGGGGAACTTGAATATACAAGTACTTATAAGGATAAGACTTTGAAAAAAAGTTACCAAATTCCTCTTGCAGAATTTATGAGTGATAATGAAGAAACAGAAGAAAATTTTTTTTCTCTTGCTATTTATGAGAGAGAAAATACGCTTGTTAAAATAGAAATTGATTTTCAAAAGGTTATAAAGGATAGTTCTTATTCTAAAGTACAAATAGAAATAATGGATAAAAAGTGAGGTAAAATAATGAGTAGTGTAGTTGTTATTTTGGTTGTTTTAATATTAGTATTAGTATTTAAAAGAACATTTAGTTCTTTTATATATTCCCTTGCTATTGTAGATATTTTTTTGAGACTTCTTCATTTTATTAAATTGAATGTTGTAAATGCGGAGTTAGGGAGTATATTAAGTCGTTATTTTCCAACAAGTTTATTTGATTTGGTCAATAATTATACAAGTGGAATTTTTCATTTGATTTTGACGTGGTTTTTAGTAATTGCATATATTGTTTTTGAATATTATATTGTTTGTACATTTTTTCGAAAGAAATAGTAATAATTGTTATATAGTAACTTAATAAAAAAAGCTTTTTTTCTTATTTGAAAAGATATTATTTTAAAAAATAGTATCTTTTTTCTTTCTTTTCTTGGTCCTTTTTTTGTGTTAAATTGAACCTAAAGGAAGTGTGGAGGATGAAGAAAAGAGGATTTACTTTAATAGAACTCTTAGCGGTGATTGTAATACTGGGGATCATTGCTGTTATCGCAGTACCTACCATAAATGGTGTGATAAAAGAAAGTAGATTAGGAGCTTTTAAAGCAAGTACGTTAAGTCTTTTTCATGCTTATACGAATTATGAGGCTGAAAATGGGTTCGAGGTTAAAGATGAAATTAATATTTTTGATTTGGATATAACGAATAAAAGTACTTTTAAAACAGGACAAATCTATCGAAAAGAAGATTCTATTAAGGTGGAAACCGTAAGTAACGGAGTTTTTTGTAGATCGGAAGAGCGTCGTGTAGGGAAAGAGTGTTCATCCTTGTGT
>CAMSXY010000066.1 GCA_947065955.1 uncultured Caryophanales bacterium
TCTACACAAGTATGAACACTCTTTCCCTACACGACGCTCTTCCGATCTTTCATTCAATTGCTTGAAAAAAATATAAAAAATTTATTAAAAGAAGAAGATATTCAAATCAGAAAAGATACAACACGTATGTTTATAAAGACCTCTTCTGTCGATTCAGTTATAAAAAAATTAAAAAAAGTATTTGGAATTCACGGTATAGCCAAGTGTTTTTATGTAAACACTAATATAGAAGATATCCAAAGTACTCTTTTAGATATGACAAAAGATTTTTCTTTCGAAACATTTAAAATTGTAACTAAAAGAGCAGATAAAACTTTTTCAATTCCTTCTATGGAATTTAGCAAACAAATGGGAGCTTATCTTCTTAAAAATACTTCTTTAAAAGTAGATGTTCATACGCCTGATATTCTTTTCAATATTGAAATTAGAAGAGAAGGAACCTATTTATATTCTAATATAGAAAAAGGAATTGGAGGATATCCTGTTGGTGTTCAGGGAAAAGGTCTTCTTATGTTAAGCGGGGGAATTGATAGCCCTGTTGCTGGATATCTTTCTTTAAAAAGAGGGGTTGATATAGATTGTCTTTATTTTGAATCTCCACCTCATACAAGTGAAAACGCTAAAAACAAAGTTTTAGAACTGGCTCGTATTTTAAATACTTTTTCTGGAAATGTAAAAGTACACATTGTTCCTTTTACAAAGATACAGGAAACGATTTATAAAAACGTTCCAGATAATTATATTATAACCATTATGCGAAGAATGATGTATCGAATAGCCGAAAGGTTTGCTTTCCTTGAAAAACAAAAAATACTTATTAATGGAGAAAGTATTGGACAAGTAGCCAGTCAAACACTTACTAGTATGTGTGTTATTAATGAAGTGGTTAATATTCCAGTTATTCGTCCAGTGGCTTGTTTCGATAAATTAGAGATTATTGAAATTGCCAAAAAAATAGGAACTTATGAAACCAGTATTTTACCCTATGAAGACTGTTGTACCATATTTTTGCCAAAACATCCTGTTATTCATCCAGTAAAAGAAAAATGCATAGAATATGAAAAAAAGTTTCCTTATGAAGATTTAATAGAAGAAACTATAAAAGAAATAAAAACAATTACTGTATCCAATATAGAAAAAAGAAATGAACTTTTATAAACCAAAAATTACCAAAAAAAAAGAGGTATGAAAAAACCAAATGTACGCATTCTATTAGTGTACAGGAGGTGAAAAACATGAACAATAAAGCAAATACTAATAATTTAGTTGTACCTGGAGCTAAACAAGCTATCGAAAGAATGAAATATGAAATCGCTAGCGAACTAGGTGTAACAATGGGACCTGATGCTACTTCAAGAGCAAATGGTTCAGTAGGTGGAGAAATTACTAAAAGATTAGTTCAAATGGGTGAACAACATTTAGGATCAACTAGTAATTTTCAAGCTAAATAAATAGAAATGGACAGTTGTTATTACTGTCTTTTTTTAGTAGATATTACCACACATGAAAAATAGTTTCTAACACATCCTAATAATAGGAAGTGCGGTGAGAATATGCGTAGTAATAAGTTAGTTGTACCTGGTTCTAAAAATGCAATTGATAACATGAAGTATGAAATTGCACGTGAACTTGGAATTACTTTAGGTGCGAATACATCATCACGTTTAAATGGTACAGTCGGCGGAGAAATGACAAAACGTCTTGTAAAACTTGGCGAAGAATACTATAACCAAGCTCAAAAACATAATTCTTAAAACAAAAAAGCATTTTAGATAAGTATTTAAAATGCTTTTTTATTTAATAAAATCAATAATTTAAAAAAATTTAAGGTTTATAATGATGAATTACAGTAAAAAGTAAATCCAAAAACATCAGAAGAATGAAAATACAAGTTAAGTAATTAGGAATTTTTTTAACCACCTTATCTAAAATAGGTTTTATAAAAGAATAAAGAAGCAAAGATAAAATTCCCCATAAAAGAGCCATTTCTAAAGAAGTATAAGGCGTAATTGGAAATTTCATATTGGAATAATCCCAAAAACGTTTATGAAAAAACCATTCAATAAAGTATCCTCCTAGAATTTCCATTATTGCCAAAACAATACTGGTAGAAAGAAATAAAAACAAAAATTTTAAAAATTTTGAAAGTTTCCATTTTTCTAGCATTTTTGCAAAAAAGAAAATAACAATGACACCAAAACCATAAACAGGTGTCCAAGGGCCATACAAGATCCCACTTTCATAAGAAAAACCTTTTACAAGAGAAAAAATCGTTTCTAGAAAAAAACCTAAAATAGAATAAAGAAAAAAACAATTTATAAAATACATAAGATCACCCTTATTAGTATGGAATAAATTGTTTTTTTCATTATTTTTTATCTAAAATTTTATCAATAAGTCCATATTCTAAAGCTTCCTTCGCTGTTAAGAAGTTATCTCTTTCGGTATCTTTTTCAATTGTTTCAAAATTTTGTTTTGTATTTTCCGCAAGAATTCGGTTTAATTTTTCTTTTAAACGAAGAATTCTTTCAGCAGCAATTTTAATTTCGGTTGCTTGTCCCTGTGCCCCTCCAAGTGGTTGATGGATCATAACTTCACTATTGGGAAGACAAAAACGTTTTCCATGCGTTCCACTTGAAAGAAGAAAAGCGGCCATACTTGCAGCCATTCCAATACAAATAGTAGAAACATCACTTTTAATAAAGTGCATTGTATCAAAAATGGCAAAACCTGCGGTAATAGAACCTCCAGGAGAATTAATATAGATACTAATATCATCATGATTCAAAGAATCTAGATATAAAAGTTGCCCCACAATAATATTAGCGTTGTTATCATCAATTTCCCCACTTAAAATAATAATTCGATCTTTTAATAACCTTGAATAAATATCGTATACTCTCTCTCCATTATTACTACGTTCAATGACGGTTGGAATTAGTGTCATAATTATACCCTCCTAACTTATAATAGTAAAAAAAGGAAAAAATATTCATTAAAATTTGTGACAAATACTGATTTTTTTGGTACAATGAAATAGAAAGAATAGAGGGATAGTGTGGATAAAGTGATAAAAGTCAATTTTCGAAACAAAGAAGAAAGAGAATACCTAGGAGCTTTATCTTTACTGGAAATCAGTGAAGAATTTAAAAAATACTTCAATTTTCCCATTTTAGCAGCTAAAGTAGATAATAACATTATGGAATTAAATGATAAATTAGAACATGCAGCAGATGTTGATTTTTATGATCGAAGTAGTGTTATTGGCAATAGCATCTATTCAAGAGGTGTACAATTTCTATTAATTGTTGCAGTAAAAAGGGTTTGTGGGGAAGCAAGTGTTAAAATTGAACACTCTATTGATAAAGGTGTATACTGTGAATTAGAGGGTGTTTCTTTAGATAAAAATATGTTAAAAAAAATTGAAGAAGAAATGCGAGTTATTGTAAGCGAAGATTTAAAATTTACAAAACTAAGTGTTGCTAGATTAGATGCTATTAAGTATTTTAAAAAGAAAAAACAAAAAGATAAAGTTAATGTTTTAAAATACATCAGTAATAGTTTTGTAAATATCTATCGATTAGATGATGTATATGATTATTTTTTTAGTGATATGCCATATAGTACTAAATGTTTAGATGAATTTAAATTAACCTATATTAAGGATAACGGTTTTGTACTGAGCTATCCAGATATTTATAATCCAGAGGTAACTTTAAATTATACACATAGAAAAATGATTTTTAATACTTTTTTGGATTATACAGAGTGGGGAAAAACGATTGGAGTTTCTAACGCTTCTGATTTAAACCAAATTGTGTCGACCGGAAAATATAACGATTTAATTCGTCTTTCGGAGGCACATTATGAAAGTCAACTGGCAGGTATTGCAGAAAAAATATACCAACATAAAAATAAAATCAAATTAGTATTAATTGCAGGTCCATCTTCCAGTGGGAAAACGACTACTGCGAAAAAATTAGAGATTTACCTTCGAAGCAGAGGATTTAATACCCATGGGATTTCTATTGACGATTATTTTGTTGATAGAGAAAAAACGCCTAAAAATGCCTATGGAGAATATGATTTGGAATCTTTAAATGCCGTTGATATTGATTTATTTAATAAACACTTAACGCGTCTTTTAGAGGGAGATCGTGTTTTAATACCTGAATATAACTTTGTTTTAGGAAAAAGAGAATATAAGAAAAAATGGTTACAAATGAAAGAAAATGATATTATTTTAATTGAAGGATTGCATGGATTAAATGAGGATTTAACACCTTCTGTAGAAAGAAACCAAAAATATAAAATTTATATTAGTCCACTAACACAATTAAATATAGATAACCATAACCGAATTCATACAAGTGATACAAGAAGACTTCGTCGTATTATTAGAGACAACAAAACAAGAGGGTATAATGCAGCAGATACCCTTCGTATGTGGCCAAGAATTCGAGAGGGAGAAGAAAAATATATATTCCCTTATCAAGATGATGTGGATGCTATTATCAATTCCGCTCTTGCCTATGAATTGGGTGTATTAAAAACGTACGCAGAGCCACTTCTTTTTTCTGTAGGAGAAGAAGATCCTATTTATCCAGAGGCTCTTCGACTTATTAATTTTTTAAGAAACTTTTTACCAATTCCAAGTGATGATATACCAAGAGAGTCTGTATTACGTGAATTTATAGGCGGAAGCTGTTTTAAATAAAATAGAAAGAAGAGATAAAATGATCAAAGTAGCAATTAATGGATTTGGAAGAATTGGAAGACTTGTTTTCCGTATTATGGAAGAAGATCCTAATTTTGAGGTTGTTGCCATTAACGATTTGACAGAACCTGAACAACTTGCTTATCTTTTAAAATATGACACAAGTCATCGCAACTACCGTGTAGAGGAAATTAGTTTTGATGAAGAAAATATTATGGTAGGTGGAAGAAAGATTAAAGTGTTTAAAGAATTAGATCCCAAAAATCTACCATGGAAAGAACTTGAAATTGACGAAGTCTTTGAATGTACAGGAAAATTTGTTGAAAAAGAAAAGGCCTTGTATCATATAGAAGCGGGAGCTAAAAAAGTTATTATTTCTGCTCCTGCTAAGGGAGAGGTAAAAACAGTAGTTTATGGTGTTAATGAACAAATTTTAAATAAAGAGGATAAAATTATTAGTGCAGCTTCTTGTACAACAAATTGTCTTGCACCTGTTATAGATGTTTTAAATAAAGCTTTTGGAATTGAAAAAGGGTATATGACAACTGTACATGCTTATACAAACGATCAAACTATTTTAGATGTTGCTCATAAAAAAGGAATTTATGCTCGTCGTGGAAGAGCAGGTGCTGCAAACATTATTCCATCTTCAACAGGGGCAGCAAGTACAATAGGTCGTGTTATTCCACAGTTGAATGGGAAATTAGATGGAAATGCATTTAGAGTTCCCACTACAACGGGGTCTATGATTGATTTAACACTGGAACTTTCTGAGAATGTTACAAAAGAACAAATTAATGAGATATTTAAGAAAAATGAAAGTGAAACTCTTAAGATTACCTATGATCCAATTGTTTCAAGTGATATTATAGGATCTAATTGTGGTGCTATGGTAGATGGACTTTTAACAAAGGTGTTAGAGGTAGAGGGAAAACAACTAGTAAAAATTGTTGCCTGGTATGATAACGAAATGGGTTATAGTGCCCAAATGGTACGTACTGCAAAATATTTAGGAAATCTTTAGTTATATAAAAAAATTCGTAATTTGGAAGAATACGAATTTTTTTATTTTACATAATGTTAAATTTTTGATAAAACAAATTTGATTACTTATTCGATAACTAATATGATAAAAAAATTTTTTCTTTGTTGATAAATATAGGTTTACACCAAAAATAATAATATTACAATTTCGTTGACTTTTTGTATTTCCAATGGGATAATAAGTATAAATAAGCTAGAAGTATACCATAATGGAAGTAGGAGAGGAATCATATGAAACAAGGAAAAAAGGGATTTACTTTGATTGAATTATTAGCGGTGATTGTAATACTAGGTATTATCGCAGTTATCGCAGTACCAATGGTACAAGGAGTTATTGAGGAAAGTAGGTTAGGTGCTTTTAAAGCAAGTACCTTAAGTCTTTTTCAGGCCTATACGAATTATGAGGCAGAACATGGATTTGAAATAAAAGACGAACTAAGTATTTTCGATTTGGAAGTAACGAATAAAACGAATTTTAAAACAGGAGAAATCTATCGAAAAGAAAATACCATTCATGTAGAGAATGTAAGTAATGGAGTTTATTGTGCAAGTGGAACCCAAGAGAATCTAAAAATAATAGTGGGAACTTGTGATTTATTAGATAGTACACCACCAGAGATAATAAGTGTAACCTATGATGTAACTACCAATTCGATTACCCTTTATACAACGTATGAAGAAGAAGAAAGTTTTTTGAGTAAACATGAGTACCGAATCGCAAAGGAAAATGAGGATATCGAAAATGCAACCTGGGTGAGTGGAGATAGTTTGACAGAAAATCTATCTACAAAAACTTTTTCTAATTTGGAGCAAGGAGTCAAGTATAAGATACAAATAAAATTAACAAATACCTCTTTAGAAAATAATGTATCGGAAATCTATGAATTAGAAGTATCAACTCTAACTTTAGAAAAACCAGTGATAACGCTTTTAACAAGGGAAGAATATGCATCACAAAAAGAAGTCAAAATAACGTATCCAGAAGGAGAAGGATATACGTATGAATATAGTTTAGATGGAGAAAACTGGATTTCTGTAAGTGAAAATGAAAAAACAATTGTAGTAGAAGAAAATA
>CAMSXY010000067.1 GCA_947065955.1 uncultured Caryophanales bacterium
TGCATACAGATTCTGTAAAGAGGAGGGACTAAGCGTCCATTCATCTATTCCTACTTTTAACCAATTTGTATTTGTACAAACCGAATTATCATAATTATTTAATGACTGTCCATTTTTATAGCAATGGCTACTTGCATACCCATAGTCCGATATACTCATAAGCCCGATAAAACCTGTTGTGGTTAAAGAAGACGAACTTGCCCCCTTCAAACTTTCCTCATATCCATACATGGCATTTGTAGTAACATCAGGTATACTATAGCCTCCTATTCTCCAGGTTGCATTCTCTATCATATTTTTGCTTGTTGATTCTAAACTATTATAATAAGTGGTATTCAAATAATGATACAAGCTACTTTTTTCCCAATCATTCCTTTCTATGTCATTCCATTCATAATCCCCAATAGATTCGTTTCTTATAATTTTCATCTTTCCATCAAAAATTCCAATCATTCTCCAAAGTTCTCCATTAAAACTTACATAATTATTGGGATTTAATCCTGTATAACGAACTCCATTTTCAACAATAATATGACCTGTTGGTGTATTTTCTTTGGTTAAAGTATAAAGTTCTTCGATTGCTTCTTGTACATTGGTTACATTGGATAAGGAATGAGTATAGGATACCTCTTTACTAGCTATTGTCATGGCTGTTGCAACGCCTATGCTTCCTAACGATAACCCTATAAAAATTCCAAAAATTAGTTTTGTATTTTTTTTAAATAAATTCAATGCTTTTTTCATTTTAATTTTCTCTCCTATAACTTTTAAAAATATTTTCTTAATTCTGGTTGGTTTCTATTTTCATGGAAGTTTTTGTTTGATATTATCATGTTAGTATAAAATGCTTAGGAAAAAAAGAGCATAAAAAAAACATAATTTTTAAAACTATGTCTTTTTAAATACTAAATAACTTGTTTTTTCTTTAGATTATACTTTTAAAAATTTATATATTATCCCCTAAATATAAACTTTTTTCTTAGATAGCTTTTTAGTTTATTTACTCTAAAATAAACGGATTTATTCTTGTCCCTGCTCCTTCTTTTATAGAAACTTCCGATTTTAAATATAAACTTGGTCTTACTGCAAGAGAACTTGTTACATAATTAATATCTGGATTGGCATACCCATTTATAAAAAAAGCAACATTGGAAGTGTAAGAACTTGGAGTAATTGTCCATTCTGCTCCTTTTTTTAACCAGTTTGTATTGATACACAAACTATTACTGTAATTATTTAATTTCATTTTCTTATAACATTCACTACTCGCATAGCCATAATCCGATGCACTCATAAGTCCTATATAACCTGTTGCTTTGGTCACAGTAGAACTTGCTCCCTGTGTATTTTCTTCATACTCGTACATTTGCAAAGGGGTAATATCTGTCGATGTCCATCCCCCTATTCTCCAAGTGGCATTTTCTACCATACTTTTACTTATAGAATTTAAACTATTATAGTAAGTTGTATTCAAATAATTATATAAACTACTATTTTCCCAATCATTTATTTCAGTAGTATTCCATGCATAATTTCCGATGGGTTCTTCTTTTATTATTTTTATTCTTCCATCAAAAATTCCGATGATTCTCCATGATTCATTATTAAATAGAACATAATTATTGGGATTCAGTCCTGTATATCGAACCCCATTTTCTACAATTATATATCCATTTGTTTCGTTTTCTTTGGTTAAAGTATAAAGTTCCTCTATTGCTTCTTGTACATTTTTGACATTAGAGGATGTAGGAGTGTAAGATACATCCTTACTTTCGATTTTGTTTAATGCAAATACACCTATTTTTGTAAAAGAAACTCCTATTAAAAAGGCAAGTACTACTTTTATATTTTTTCTAATAACCTTACTCATTTTTTCTACACCTCTTTTGTACTTTATCATAAAATATACCTTAAAAAAACTATAGAAAAAGACACTTTCTTTTCATTTGTGCCTTTTTAAATAAAGATCTTTAGCTTTTTTGTTTAACTTATAGCTTTTATATTTCGTGAATAACTTTTACTTTTAAATAATTTTTAAATTTTTTAGAAATTATCCTATGATTTAAATTCCTCATTTCTATAACTTTTGAAAATTTCCTTCTATAACAAAAATCTCTTTTTCATTTTATGTTTATACTCTCTTTAATCCCATTCGATATTAAAAAAACATTAGAATTATAATCTACTAATTGTCATCAAAACCCTTTATAATATAAAGAAAAAAATTTTTTTCTTTATATCGTTCTTTTTTTCAATAAAATAAAGCATTTTGGTTATTCTAATAAAAGAAAAAGAGGGATTTCATGAATTTATTTTTTTTATATATAGCTATCTTTTTAGCAAAAGTAATTGAAAATGCACTAGGTACTTTAAGACTCATTGTAGTTGCGAATGGAAAGAAAATACTAGGCGCTACCTTAAATGGAATTATTGCTATTCTGTGGGTTGCCACAACGGGCATTGTTGTTAAGGATATTCAAAAAGATCCTTTTAAAATAATTATTTTTGCTCTTGGTTCGGCTCTTGGATCTTATATTGGAAGCTTGATAGAACAAAAAATGGCTCTTGGAAATAATATGCTTATAACGATTACAAAAAAAGAATGCGCGAAAAAAGTTATGGAAGAAATAAGAAAAATGGGATATGGTGTTACATCTATAGATGGCGAAGGAAAAGAAGAAGGAAAAAAAATTCTACTTATTATGGTAAGTAGAAAAAAAAGAAAAGAAGTTGTATTAAAAATTAAGGAAATGGACTGTATGGCAATTATTATTGCAGAAAATGCTTTTACAATTCAAAGCAAAACCTACCCAAATTAAAAGATTCCTAAGGAATCTTTTATCTTGTCTTTGTAGTTTCTTCTTGAATGATAGAATTCTCTATATTCTCTATAAATGGTCCATTTTGAAGTTGTAATCCAAAAGGACTTTTTAAAAGAGTATCTCTTTCCTTTTTATAATCCACATTTAAGGTATTCTCATCTGAAGATCCATAAAGAACTAAATCGGACATATATTCCATAGCTTGCGTAGCTTTTTCCAAAGGAACTTGCTTTTGAGAGCTCGCATACTTTCCGAGTAACGACATTAAAAATTCACCTGAATCAACAGATCGACCGTTTTGACTTGCAACACTTTGATAATTTAAAGTTTGATAATATTTTTCACATTGAGCTACACTATCCATTATGGACTACCCCCGTTTCTACTAATTTATCAGCTAACATCTTATAATTATTATTAAAATAAGACTCAAATAAAACTTCTGTACCAATTGTTATAGAAACTAAATTGGTATAACTCGCTTCAGGATGAAAAAGAGATTTTTTCCCTTCGTTTCCTACTAAAAAATTGGCAAGTATTTCTGTATATCCAACATTTAAAATTTGAAAAATACCATTATAATTAAAACCTGTGTAAGAATCGGTTGCTGTCATAATATTCAAAAGTTCAAACATCAAAAGATGCTTTGCATCATATTCTTCTAACTTCGATTCATTTAAATAAAGAACATTTTTTCGAAAATCATAAGAGGAAACAGATTGTGACACAAATTTATTTCCACGAATAATTTGTAATGTTTTTAATCGGCTTATTAAATTATCTAATTTTACATTAGAAAACTTTTGATGAAAAATAGAAACCAATTCATAGATATTCGCTTTAATTCCATCAGTTAAATTTGGATTTTCTTTTAAAACGGCCTGTACTTGCTCCATCTTTATCACCTGATTTTTATTTTATCATATTTTCTCAATGAAATCTATAGCTTTTTTTAAAATTTTTATTATTTGTTAACAAGAAGAAAACTTTTGTATTCTACTTTTCTTTTATTAAAGAGTCTCCTGTCATTTCTTTTGGAATAGGAATTTTCATATACTTTAAAATAGTTGGTGCGATATCCGCTAACTTTCCGTTTTCGAGTTTAATATCTTCCTTTGTAACAATAAAAGGAACCAAACTTGTTGTATGACTTGTAAGAATATGTTCTTCTTCATCTAACATGTATTCGCAATTCCCATGATCGGCTACAATAAACAGTGTATAATCTGTTTCTTTAGCCTTTTGGTATATCTTTCCAAGACAAGTATCCATCGTTTCAATAGAGGTAATCGCTGCTTGTAAATTTCCAGTATGTCCAAGCATATCTCCATTTGCATAATTTAAAACAATTAAATCATAAGGAAAATTCATTTCTTGTAATAAAGTTTCTGTGATTTCTTTTGCACTCATATCAGGAGATAAATCATAAACAGAAACTTTTGGAGAAGGAATTAATATTCTTTTAGATCCTTTTAATTCTTCATCTTTAGCGCCATCAAAAAAATGGGTTACATGGGCATATTTTTCCGTTTCCGCAATTCGCAATTGTTTTTTTTCTAAAGAAGATAAATACTCCCCTAGTGTGTTTTCTAAATTTTGATGTTTATAAGCTGTAATGGCTTTTACCTGTTCGCTTACGGGCATCATAGTAACTACCATAAGATCTTGAAAGTTTTTATGTTCAAACGCATCAAAAGAAGGATTGGTAAGGACGGTTAGTATTTCACGTAGACGATCTGGTCGATAATTAAACACCAAAACTCCATCATGGTTTTCTATCGCACCTTTTTTATCTATTACAGTAGGTTCAATAAATTCATCATATATTCCCTTTTCGTAGCTACTTTTAAAAACATCTTCCACAGTTTGTTCTTTACCTTCTCCACAAAGAACATGGTAGGCTTTTTCAATACGATCGAAACGATTGTCACGATCCATTGCATAATAACGTCCTGAAAGGGTTGCGATTTTACCTATTGAAAGTTCTTTTAGTTTTTTTTCTAATATTTCTATATAGGAATATCCACAATCTGGTTTTGTATCACGACCATCCGTCCAAACGTGAATAAAAACATCTTTTACTCCTTTGTCTTTGCAAAGATCTAAAAGGGCCATTAAATGATCTATACTGGAGTGAATTCCACCATCGCTTAAAAGACCTAATAAATGTAATTTTGAATGATTTTTTAATACATGGTCTATAACTTTTAAAAAGGCTTCTTTTTCAAAAAATTGTTTTGTTTTTATCTGTTCATTAATAAATTGAAGAGGTTGATAAACAACACGACCTGCTCCTATATTCATATGTCCTACTTCACTATTTCCCATCTGTCCTTTTGGAAGACCTACACTCTCTCCACTTGCACAAAGATAACTATGGGGATACTTTTCCCATAAAAGATCAAATGTTGGTTTTCTAGCTTGTAGAAAAGCATTTCCATGTGCATTTTCTCTTATACCTACACCATCTAAAATACATAAAATAACTTTTTCCATCTATTATCACCTTATTTATTGTATCATATTTTATTATAAAACAATCTATTTTTCTTTCTTTATAAAGTATTATTAAGTTTCAATTTTCTATTTTATTTTATATTAAAAGGATGATTTTCATCATCCTTTTAATATTTTTATTGAAATAATTTGTTTACTTTAAAAGTTCCAAACGTCGTCGTCGTTTTTTTCTTCTCTTAATCCTTGAATATCAGGAAGTGGAATTTGTATATTTTCCTCTTCTTTGATCTGCTCACGTGAAACTTCTTTTTCAAAAGGCTCTTCTTGTACTTCCTCTAAAGGTTGATACAAATCTTCAAAACTTTCTAAAGATGGCGTTTCTTTTTTCATGGTTGGGGTTTCTACACGACTTTCTAAAGTTCTTGGAATAACTTCCTCTTTTCGAGCTCTAGTATCTCCAAAAGGAACGGTTAATTCTTGTGGAACTTTTTCTCCTATTTCGCTTTGTATTTCCTCTTTTTTAGGAGGAACGGGTTCCGTGACTCTGTCTATAAAAGGATCTTTTTTTAATACGTTCGCATTTTCTAAAACCGCTTGATTTATACGCGTGTCTTTAGCTTGCTCCACTTGTTCCATAACTTCCTCTTCTTTTTTCTTTTGAATATTTTTTTCTTTCTTCGAAACTTTTTTAGAACCAAATTGTGTTTTTTCTGCTAAATATCCAATCACAATCATTAAAATAACAATAAACCCAATAATAAACCAAATATAATTTTCTAATAAGAAATCCATTTTCTTTCCTCCTATCCTTATTTAATCATAACATCATTTTTAGTTCATTTCAATACTTTCCAACCAACTTATTCGTCTTTTAAAAGATAATCGTTTCCTTTAAAAGGATCATAGCAAAGTAAATTTGGAAAATTTTGTTGTCTTAATACTTCAAAAAGCATAATGGCAACACAATTGGATAAATTAAGAGCCCGAATGTTTCCATTAATAGGAATTCTCATACAATGATCTAGATGATCTTTTAAAATCTGTTTGGGAATTCCTGTACTCTCTTTTCCAAAAATTAAATAGATATCTTCCTTTACATCTTGGTAAGAAAAAGATGTATAAGGTTTTGTTCCATATCGTGTTAAAAAGTAGTAAATCCCTTTATTTTCTTTTTCAAAAGTTTCAAAATTTTTATAAATTTTATACTGACAATGTTCAATATAATTTACACCACTTCTTTTAATACTTGCATCGTCCATTTTAAAACCTAATGGTTCAATTAAATGAAGCATAACTCCAGTTCCTGCACATGTTCGCATAATATTGCCTGTATTGCCTGGAATCTCTGGTTCATAAAGAACAATATGTATCATAAATAATCCCCATTCTTTTCTAAAAATATTTGAATATTTTCAAGGGTGGTGTTTTCGTTAATTTCTAAAAAATCAACAATTTTCCCTTCTACAAAGGAAAATAGAAAGGAACTATTTTCCTTCACAGATGGAAATATATTATTAGAATACTCTATTTTCAAACGTTCTAAAAAATCTTTTTCA
>CAMSXY010000068.1 GCA_947065955.1 uncultured Caryophanales bacterium
TACGAGATAGACTTGGGTGAATGGAGTTCAGACGTGTGCTCTTCCGATCTATATATTGTTTCTTTTCTTATCCGATTTTAAAATGGGTGGACAAAATATCTTTCCACGTATGAAAAAGAAACAATATATAGCAGAAAAATTATTTTCAATCTTTGTAATACTAACTATTCTAAAAACATTTTTCCACATACTGGTAATTATTAAATGTTTGAATTTTGAATTTATAATATGGCTAAAAGATATCCTTTTTTCAGGAATTTTCCTTTCTTTTTTGATTTTTTTTCTTTTTTTCTTTTCCTTAAATAAAAAAATATGTATTATAGTTATGTTACTTTTTTTAGGTCTCATTTTAAAAAATAAGGAGTTCTTTTCTATTATTTCCTATGATCTCTTTTTCTTGATTTTTTTAAACATAGTATTAAGTGGAATCACTTTATTTTTAAGCAAATATCTATTCCAAATTTATGAAAGGAATGATTAAATGAAAATTGAAATGAAAAATGTTTCCAAAAAATTTGATGGGAATTATATTTTAAAAAATGTGAATTTAATATTTGAAGAAGGACATATTTATGGTTTTATAGGAAGAAATGGAAGTGGAAAAAGCGTTCTTTTAAAAATTTTATGTGGTTTTTACACACCTAGTGAAGGAGAAATTTATGTAGATGGAAAAAATGTTAGTAAGGATATGGAATTTTTGCCAGATACTAGAGTATTAATTGAAAAACCAACTTTTTTACCTGATATTAGTGGATTTGAAAATTTAAAAGTTCTTGCTTCTATTCATTCAAAAATCGATGAAAAAAGGATTCGAGAAGTCCTTGAGTGGGTTTGCTTATCCAAGGAAGACCAAGAAAAAAAATTCCACAAGTATTCTTTAGGAATGAAACAAAAACTTGGTATCGCGCAAGTTTTAATGGAAGATCCTAAGGTAATGATCTTTGATGAGCCACTAAATGGTATAGAAGATGAGACAGCTTTAAAAATTCGAAAGATTTTTATGGAAGAAAAGAAAAAAGGAAAAATTATTTTGATTGCCTCCCATATTAAAGAAGATATCTATGATTTAGCCGATATTCTTTTTAAAGTGGATGAGGGACAAGTAAAGTTGTATCAAAAAGAAACAAAAGAATAAAGCTTAAATAAAAATATCCAAATTTTTGGATATTTTTATTTCGTTAAAAAACGGTAAAGATTAATAGAAGGACGATTAAATAAACGGAAATTTATTGTAGAAGTTCCAATTCCACTAGAAATATAAAATTTTGTATTTTCGAATTGATAAAAAGGTTCATAGTATTTTTTTCCATATTTCGGTAAAACAATAGGTTTCAAAAAAGGAAGGGACACTTGCCCACCATGGGTATGTCCAGATAAGATAAGATCGAAATTTTGATATGCGAATTCATCAATAAAATCAGGTTCATGAAGAAGTAAAATAGTATAAATAGAACGATTTTCTTCACTTTCTAAATAATCTAAAATAGGCTTAATTTTGTCTGTTACCTGTACCTTTTCATCGTAACTAGAACTAAGACCAGCAAGAAAGATAGGATTTTGATCTTTATAAATAAGTTCATAGTTATCGTTTAAATTAATAAATCCACTTTTTTGAATAATTCTTTCCCAATTAGAAAAATTTAAATCATGATTCCCTGTAATGGCATAACAACCAATAGGAGCTTCGATTTTTTTTAAAATAGAAGAAATTTCCTCTTCTACTTCCTCAGTTACCTCATAACGTTCATCTAACAAATCTCCTGTTAAAACCACAATATCAGGTTTTAAAGAATTAATTTTTTCCACCATATTTTCAAGTTCTTTTTTATGAACCGTACTTCCATAGTGAATATCACTAATTTGTATAATTTTAAATCCATGATAAGCATCACTTAAAGCAGAAAGAATGGGATATTCTTTAACCTTTAATCCAGAGGTTGCGATATAACGACTATAAAAAAGTCCAATTCCCAGAGTAAAAAAAACAGAAAGAAAAATAAGTAAAGCTTTTTTATAAGATTGTTTTAATTTCATAAATCACCTATAAAAAGAAAGTCATTAAAACTAAAAGAGACATTTGAAGACCATTGTGTAAAAAATGAAGTCCCATAGGAACAAAAATATTATCACATTCAGTAAGTACATAAGCAAAAACAACACCAGGTGCCGCATAAGGAATTAAATATAACATATCATATCCAGAAGTAATACTTGAAAATACATGCAATCCACCAAAAACAAATCCAGAAAATAAAACAAATAGAAAATCCGTTTTAAACATATATCGGAATCCTTGACGGAAGATAAGTTCCTCTACAACGGGTGCGAAAAGAACAGCAGATAAAAACATATAAATAGGCGCTATATCAAAAGTTTCCAAAACAGCTTCTTGATTACCTGCAATTCCTTTATGTACCATATTAATAATAAGATTCGAAAACATCATAATACCCATTGCTAAAAACCAATATTTTAAATATTTTTTAAAATACATTTTATGATTTTTTTTCAAATCTTGAAAATCTCTTTTAAGTTTATCTTTAAATAAGAAAACAATGATCATAAAAAAGATAATTTCATAGATACTTAAATAAATAATTTTCCAAAAAGAACTCATTTTGGAAATATCGATTCCAAGTAAATAAAGAGGAAGTATTTGAAATTCTTGTAAAAACATATACAATAAAAAACTACAAATTCCCAAAATTGCTAATTTTTTTTCTTTTTTTTCTAAATGCATTTTATTATCACCATTACTATTATACCAAAATCTTTTTTATTTTTCACAATATAAAGTAAAATATTGAAATTAATTACCAATTTATGATTTTAGAAAGAAAAAAATTAGGAAATGAAAAAAAATTGAGAAAAATCGTGAAATTTATGGTATAATAAAAAAAACAACGAAAGAGTGGGCTATCCCACTTTTTCTATTAAGGAGAAAGTATGGATATAGAAAAGAAGATTAAAGAATTAATTGAACAAACTATAATCAAAGCAGGGTACCAAATAGAAGATATCCTATATGTAAAAGAAGAAGGACAACAATTCCTCCGCATTATTATTGATAAAGAAGGAATGCTGGAGGTAGAGGATTGTGTTATAGTAAGTAAACTAATAAATCCTATTTTAGATGAAAACGATCCAATAGAAGAAAATTATATTTTAGATGTTTGTTCAAAAGAGAAAGGTTGTGATGAACTTGAATAATAAAGAATTTAAAAATGCAGTAGAAGCTCTTGTTAAAGAAAAAGGAATCAAAGAAGATGTTATCTATGATGCTATGGAACTTGCTTTAACTAGTGCTTATAAAAAAAATTATCATTCTCTTCCCAATGTTCGAGTAAGTGTTGATAAAGAACTTGGAGATTTTCATGTATATTCTTTTAAAACCGTTGTTTATAATGAAGAACAAGAAGTAGAAAATGCACCTGAATTTATTGTTAATGAAGAAGGAGAAGAAGAAGAATATTACTTTTTCTTTGACGAACGTATTCATATTACTTTAGAGGAAGCAAGAAAAATAGTTCCTAATATAGAAGTTGGAGAAACAATCGAAGAAGAAGTAACTCCAAAAGACTTTGGTAGAGTAGCAGCTGCAACTGCGAAACAAGTTGTTGTTCAAAAAATTCGTGAAGCTGAAAGAAATAGTATTTCTGATGAATTTTCAGATAAACAAGACGAAATGGTTATTGGACTAGTAGAGATGGAAGATGTAAGAAATTACTATATCAACCTTGGAAGAACCCAAGGAATTCTTCCAAAAACGGAAATCATTCCAGGCGAAAAAATAAAAATGGGATCTTCTATAAAAGTTTATATTCATAAAGTAGAAGTTAATTCAAAAGGTACCTTGATTTTATTATCTAGAAATCATTATGGGTTTGTAAAACGTCTTTTTGAATTAGAAATTCCAGAAATTAATGAAGGAATTGTTTTAATTTATAGTGTCGCAAGGGAACCTGGAGTTCGTACTAAAATTGCTGTTTATTCCGAGAATCCAAATGTAGATGCAGTAGGTGCTTGTATTGGCGAAAAAGGACTTCGTATAGGAAGAATTATAGAAGAATTAAATGGCGAAAAAATCGATATTGTTGCATATAATAATGATAGTGCGAAGTTTATTGAAAGTGCACTAAGTCCTGCTAAAAACTTACATATTTTTGTAACCGATGAGAAAAAAAGAGAAGCCCTTGCGATTGTAGATCAGGAAAATCTTTCTTTAGCAATTGGAAAAAAAGGATTAAATGTAAAATTGGCAGCACGTCTTACACATTTTAAAATTGATGTAAAAACCACTCTTCAAGCTGGGGAGATGGGAATTAATATTGTGGAGTAGTTTTATGAAAGAAAAAAAAATCCCTATGCGAAGTTGTGTTGTAACCAAAGAAAAATATCCTAAAAAAGAACTCATTCGAATTGTAAGAACACCAGAAGGAACGATAGAAGTCGATGAAAATGGAAAACAAAACGGAAGAGGAGCCTACGTAAAAAAAGATATCTCTGTTATTGAAAAAGCAGAAAAATATCGCATTTTAGAAAGACATTTAGAAACAGAGATACCAGAAGAAATTTTTATAAAGTTAAAAGAAATAATTAAATAGAAAGAGGTGCGTATGTATGATGAGTGTACTCGAATATGCAAATGACGTAAATATTAAAGTCGAAGAAATTTTAAAAAAATGTGTCGAACTAAATATCAACGTAAAACAGGAAGATGATCTTTTAGATGATGAACAGATCACCCTTTTAGATAATAGTTTAGAGGATATCACAGGAGATTTAGAAGAGTTAGAATTAATAGAGGAAAAAACTTTAAAAAATCAAACACCTTCTTTGAAAAAAATGGTTAAGAAAAAAGAACCGCAAAAGAATATGCAAAAGGAATTTCAAAAACAAAAAAAACAGATGTATAAAAACAAAGAAAAATTAATGAGCAATGAAATGCCAACAGAAGATACCATTGTTTATAAAGAAAATATGACCATTGGAGATTTAGCCACTGCCCTTCATATTAACAGTGCTGAAATTATTAAAAAATTATTTTCTCTTGGAATTATGGCAACCATCAACAATGCCATTGATTTTGAAAACGCTGAAATTTTAGTTCTTGAGTATGGAAAAGAGTTAAAAAAAGAATCTTCCATCGATATTGCTAATTTTGAAGAGTTTGAGATCGTAGATCAAGAAGAAGATCTTGAAAAAAGACCTCCCGTTGTAACCATCATGGGACATGTAGATCATGGAAAAACAACGCTTTTAGATAAAATTCGTACTTCAAATGTTGCGAGTAAAGAAGCAGGTGGAATTACACAGGCTATCAGTGCTTATCAAGTAAAGCATAAAGATGAACGCATTACCTTCATTGATACACCAGGACATGCCGCTTTTACAGAAATGCGTGCCAGAGGAGCCAAAATAACCGATGTAATTATTATTATCGTTGCTGCGGATGATGGTGTTATGCCGCAAACGAAAGAAGTTGTTGACCATGCCAAAGTAGCAGGAGTTCCTATTATTGTTGCTATTAACAAAATGGATAAGCCAGGAGCCAATCCAGATCGTATTATGACAGAATTGACAGAATATGGACTTATGCCAGATACATGGGGTGGAGAAACTCTTTATAGTAAAATTTCTGCTTTAACAGGTGAAGGAATTGACGAACTTTTAGAAAATATTCTTTTAATCGCAGAAATGCAAAATTATCGTGCAAATAAAAACCGTTATGCTAGTGGAACAGTCATTGAATCTCGATTGGATAAACAGGTAGGACCTGTAGTGACTCTTTTAATTCAAAATGGAACTTTACGAATTGGAGACCCTATTGTAGTTGGAACTTCTTTCGGAAAAGTTCGAACCTTAAAAAATGATCTTGGTGAGGATTTAACAGAAGCATATCCTTCTATGCCTGTTGAGATTACAGGAGTTAATTTTGTTCCATCTTCTGGGGACAAATTCATGGCTTTTGAATCGGAAAAGAAAGCAAGAACAGTTGCGGAAACCCGTTTGGAAAGTGAAAAAGCAAAATCCAACAATAACAAGGCAGCCGTATCTTTAGACGAACTTTTTGCAAAAATTCAAGAAGGAATTAAAGAAATAAATGTTATTATTAAAGCGGATGTAAATGGTTCAGCAGAAGCTGTTCGAAATTCTCTTGAAAAAATAGAGGTAGAAGGCGTAAAAGTAAAAGTAATTCGAAGCAGTGTTGGAGCGATTACAGAAAGTGATGTAGTGCTTGCTAAAGCAAGTAATGCCTTTATCATTGGATTTAATATTCGTCCAAATCAAGCTATGAAAGATTATGCAAAAGAAAATGGAGTCGAAATTCGTCTTTATAATATTATTTATAAAGCAGTAGAAGAGATGGAAGCAGCTATGAAAGGAATGCTAGATCCAATTTATGAAGAACAAGTTATTGGAACTGCCGAAATCCGTCAATTATTTAAATTCTCAAAAGTAGGAACCATTGCAGGATCTTATGTAGTAGATGGTGTTATTAAAAAAGATTCTAAAGCAAGGATCATTCGAGATAGTATCGTTATTTATGATGGATGTATTCATTCTCTACAAAGAGAAAAAGATTCCGTAAAAGAAGTTAAAAAAGGCTTAGAATGTGGAATTACAATTGAAAACTACACAGATTTAAAAGTAGGAGATAGTATTGAAGCTTATGAACTAAAAGAAATAGAACGATAGTTCCATTTCTTTTTTTTAGAAAGAGGGATTTATGGAAAGTTTAATTTTAATTCAATATGGAGAAAGATCGGAAGAGCACACGTCTGAACTCCAGTCACCCAAGTCTATC
>CAMSXY010000069.1 GCA_947065955.1 uncultured Caryophanales bacterium
CACAAGGATGAACACTCTTTCCCTACACGACGCTCTTCCGATCTAATAATCTTTTCTGTACTTTGCGGTTTTTGATACTTTTCAATTAAATAAGAATCTTTTGCGAAAAAAACTTGATTGATTTCCTTAAACCCAAGTGTTTTATATACATTGGTTTTAAAAGATACAAAAAGGTCCCTAAAAGGAAAATGATCTGTAATATAACTTTCTAATCCCTTCATATATTTCCCATTTTCTACATTTTCAAAAGAAAAAGTAGGAAACGTTTCTAAATAACGATTTTCATTTTCACTAAAGGTCTCCTTTTTAAAAGCAAGAAAGAAAATAGACAACAGTATTGTAAAACCACTTAAGAAAAAAGTAATAATTTTATATTGTTTTTCCATAAATCATCTCCTAAAATCTAAAATATAAGAAGGGATTATACGTATCACTTACAAGAAAAGCTAAAGTAATAATAAATAAAAGAACATATACAAAGAAAATAATACATAAAGAACTCTTAAAGGACATTTTCTTCATCCACGCTTGAAGTTTTGGATAAATAGGAATAGAAAATAAAATTCCAAGTAATAAAACAAATCCATAATTCAATAAATAATAAAGGAAATTTTGATCCCAAAGCAGGCGGAAAGAGAAAAGTCTTGTGGCATAAAGTTTCAATATTTCAAAATCATCAAAAGCAAATAAGAACCAACCAATCATAATAAAGAATATTGCATAAATATGTCTTAAAAAGGAAGGCAATTTATCTAAATACTTTTGAAAAATAAACTTTTCAAAAAGAAGAAAAAGTCCATAATAAAGTCCCCATAAAATAAAATTCCAAGCGGCTCCATGCCAAAGACCTGTCAGTGCCCACACAATCAAAATATTACGAATGTGAAAAATCTTCTTTACTCTACTTCCTCCAAGGGGAATATACACATAATCACGAAACCAAGAGGAAAGAGAAATATGCCATCTTCTCCAAAAATCAGTAATACTTGTTGAGATATAAGGGTAATTGAAATTTTCTAGGAAGTGAAAACCAAGCATTTCTCCAATTCCAATTGCCATATCACTATACCCACTAAAATCAAAATAAATCTGTAAAGAATAAGCTAAAATTCCAAGCCAAGCGGTTGCTACGGAAATATTTTGAATTTCAGAGCTTGTAATCACAGAAAATAACATCCCTATCGTATTGGCTAAAAGGATTTTTTTAAAAAGACCTCTTAACATACGCATAAATCCATTTGCGAAGTTCGTACAGTTAATTTCCCTTTCATGTAATTCCTGATTTACCGTTTCATAACGAACAATAGGTCCCGCTACAAGTTGAGGGAACATAGAAACATAGGTCATAAAGGTTAAAAAGTTTTTTTCAGGAACAACTTCTCCTCGATAAACATCAATGGAATAACTCATTGTTTGAAATGTATAAAAACTAATCCCAATAGGAAGAGATAGATGTAATAAAGAAAGATTTAAATGAAAAATCGTATTTAAATTTTGGATCAAAAAATCAGAATATTTAAAAAATCCAAGAACACTTAAATTAATAAGAATAGATCCTATTAAAAATAATTTTTTTCGTTTACTATCTTTATACTTATAAATAAATCTTCCATTAAAATAATCAACAACAGAAGAAAATACCATTAATAAAATATAAATAGGTTCTCCCCATGCATAAAAAATTAAACTAAAAACAAGTAAGATAAAATTTTTCCATTTAAAAGGGACTAAAAAATAAAGAAAAAAACAAATAGGTAAAAAGAAAAATAAAAAAGGAATACTAGAAAATACCATTCTTTACCTCCTCCATTAAAGAAAAAACTTTTTCATTATTATCACTAACAATATAAATAAGATAATTATCGATCTTCTTTTCTAAACGATTATTGATTTTATCATATTCCAAAGGAGAATACGATTGAATCATATCAGCAATGGACTGAAAAAGAGCTTTCATTTCTTTTTTTACCTCTTCTTCTTTTCCCTCCTTTGGTTTTAAAATAAAATACATATTGTACTTTGAAGTCGTAGTTGGCATACGAATAAGGCCCTCTTCTACGTAAGAATCATGAAAATCATATTTTGAGGCCATTTTCTCTAGCGTCATAATGCCACTATCCTTAAACATTTTACCGTATTCTGGATCTTGATAAGCAATTAATTTATAATCAACTGCTTCCAAATTCCAAGTTTCTAAATTTTTTTCTCCACAGCCTGTTAACATTAAAACAATTACAGCAATCAAAAAAATTTTTTTCATATTTGCCATCTCCCATCTGATTCGCTAAAATAAAAATCTTTTTCCAAAATACCCAAGGTAGCATTTACAATCTTTCCATCTTGAAGTGTCATAATTCCCTTTTCCAATAAGGGAACTCCTGCCATTACAATATTTCCTTGTTCATCAAGCCATGTATTTCCAACATATACAATTTTCCCTTCCACTTTTTTTTGTTTTAAAACCTTTTCAATTTCTGAAAAAGTAGAAGATATAACCAATTCAATATTTCTTTTTTGGTTCATTTTTTCTTGTATTTTATTTTTTTCATAAAGAAGAAGTGTATTTTGAACTTCTTCAAAATGAGGAAACTCCATATCAATATTCTCAAAATGATATGTTCTTGTTCCCGTTTGAAACAAAAATTCAGAAGAATTCATCCATACACACCTCCATTACTATATAAAGTATACCATATTTTTAATATCCAAACAATTATCTAAAATAAAACTTAAAAAAAACAAGAAATTTTCTTGTTTTTTTTTAGATTATTTCATTTCGTATATTGGGATTTTTTAAAATGTCAATAAATTTGTCAACCTCTTCTTTTGTGTTATAAAAAGCGAAACTAATACGACAAGTATTTTTGATTTGAAATTCATCTTTTAAAATTTTTGCACAATGGCTTCCTGCCCTTACACAAATTTGATATTTATTTAAATAAATAGCTAAATCTTGCGCAAAAATACTATCATAATTAAAAGTAATAATACTACTTTCACTATTTTCATTATAAAGAATAACTTCCTTTACTTCCTTTAATTTCGAAATAGCGTAAAAACGAAGATCCCTCTCATATGCCTGAATTTTATCCATTCCAATGTTTTTTAAATATTTAAGAACACTTCCAAACCCAAGTACGCCAGCAATATTTTGAGTACCTGCTTCCAAACGATAAGGAAGGTCATCATAAAGGCGAATACCATCCGAAGAAAAACTAGCATTCATTCCTCCACCAAAAAAAATAGGTTGCATATTTTCAAGTAATTCCTTTTTTCCATACAAAACACCTAATCCCGTAGGTCCATAGACTTTATGTGCGGAAAACGCTAAAAAGTCTAGATCAAGATCTTGAACATCTACAGGCATATGAGCAACACTTTGTGCTCCATCTACTACAACTGTAACATTTTGTTCATGGGCATAAGCAATCATTTCTTTAAGAGGTCGAATATCTCCTACCACGTTAGTAATATGGGCAATACTAATAACTTTGGTGTTAGAATTTAAAACAGTTTTTAAATTTTCTAAAGTGACTTTATGCTCTTGATCTAACGGAATATAACGGATTTTAAAATGAAGTTGGTCTCGAAGCTCAAACCAAGGAAGAACATTTGAAGCATGTTCACTCTTCGTCAAAAGAACTTCATCTTTCTCCGTTAGAATATTCTTATAATATCCAAATATAATTTTATTTAAACTATCGGTAGCTCCTGATGTAAAAACAATTTCACTTTCATCTTTAGCATGAATAAATTCTTTTACAAGACCCCTAGTTTCTTCGTACTTCGCATCGACGATAATACTCATATCATAATCTCCTCTATGCGCATTAGCACTATAAAGATTATAATAATCAGAAGTAGATTTTGCTAAAACATTTGGTTTTAAAGCGGTAGCTCCATTATCAAAATAAATAATATCTTGTTTTAATAACGAAAAATCTTCACGATTCATCTTTTCACCTCCAATATGTATCAATGATTTTACAAATTTGTGTAAAATAGGTGTTCATTCCTTCCTTCAAAAAGCCTTTTAATAAAAGTTGCATTGCTAAATTCTCTTCAATTCCTCGACTCTGTAGATAAAACATTTCTTCTTTTTTAAAAGTACCTATATAAGCAGAGTGATTAGCGGAACAATCGTATTCGTCAATAAATAAATTAGGTTTTATTGTACACAAATTTTCTGAAAAATTAACAATACGATTTTTTTGATCTACTACAGAATGAAAACAACCCTTTTTTACAAAATTGGAAACTTGAAAATCAATTTTTCCTTCTTCTTTGGTAACCCCATGATTCCTTATAAAACTTTTTGTAAAAGGTGCTTCATGGTAAATAAAGTACTGATAAATCTCTTCTTTAAAAGCAATCGTTGCTAACTTACAGTTAAAAGAGGCTCCTTCCTCTTTTAGATAAACAATTCTTTGAACATTCTGTTTAGAAGAATTCGAAAACACCTCTAAAGAAAGTTCACTAAAAGAGGCAAGTTGGTAAGTATAAGAAATTTTTTCTCCCATTTCATAGTACTCGAAAACTTCTCCCTTTACACCACTTTGTACTAAAAATAAAATTGGCATATTAAAATTTTTTTTAAAAGACAGTTCAGCAGAAAAATCACAGCAACATTCAATTTGTAAAGTAGAATCGATTTCTTGAATTTTTATTCCAGAAGGACACGAAATAATTTTTCCATTTTCCATTATTAGTTTATTCATGATTTATAAAATCCTTCACGATACAAGTACTAGTCTTTTTACTTTTTTCTACTTTTTCATAACCTTCTTTTTCAACTTCCAAAGCCAAAAGAGCATCTCCACTTTTTAAAATAGCCCCATCCTTCATAATATGCACAAAATGTGGCTTTATATAATTCAAAAGTCTTTGATAGTGGGTAACTAATAAAATAGCAGGCTTGTTTTTTTCAAAGTATTCCATAATAGAAGTTCCTACAATACGAAGACTATCTACATCTAAACCAGAATCAATCTCATCTAATAAAACGATTTTGGGTTCTAACATATACATTTGTAAAACCTCGTTTTTCTTTCTCTCTCCACCAGAAAAACCAACATTAATCCCACGATGAATCATTTCTTTTTTCATCTCTAATTTTTCTACCGTTTGTTCCATTTTTTTTATAAAAGGATATAATTTAAAATTTTCTTTTTCACGAATACTTAAAGCAGTTCTTAAAAAATCAGCATTAGTAACACCTTCAATTTCCATAGGAAGTTGTACGCCTAAAAAAAGACCTAGCCGTGCTCTTTCATCTGTTTTTAAATCGTTTAATAAAGTATCATTAAAATAGATATCCCCTCTTGTAATATGATAATTGGAATCTCCCATTATAATTTTAGTCAACGTCGATTTTCCAGTTCCATTAGGTCCCATAATTACATGAATTTCACCACTTTTTATTTCTAAGTTAAAATTCTTTAAAATGGGTTTATTGTCTATTTCTACACAAAGATCTACTATTTTAAGTCTGTCCATCTTTTCATCTCCTATTTTTCTATTATACAAAATTTTAGAATAAAAAAAAACTTCTTTTAAAATTTTTGTTTAAAATATGAGAAATATGCACAAAATAAAATAGAATATTCGCAGATATTCACGAAAGAAAAGAAAAAAAGCTTTTCTTTTTTTACATTTTTGACTATAATGAAAAAAAGGAGTGAATTTATGGATTGTATTTTTTGTAAAATTATAAAAGGAGAGATTCCTTCCTACAAAATCTTTGAAGACGATCTTGTTTTAGCGTTTTTAGATATTCATCCAGACACAAATGGTCATATCCTCATTATTCCAAAAAAACATTATGTAGATATCATGGATTTAGATGCAGAAACCAGAAATCATATTTTTGAAATAGCCCAAACATTAAAGACAAAACTGGAAAAAAATTTGGAAATTGATGGATTAACGCTTATTCAAAACAATGGATCTGCGCAAGAAATCAAACACTTTCATCTTCATTTAAAACCCTACTATGAAAAAAAACAACCACTTCTTCCTATAGAAGAAATTTATCAAAAGTTAAAGAAAGAACAATAAAAAAAATATTTCTATGAAAAAAACAACTTTTGTTGTTTTTTTATTTCAAAAAATAGAGAATTAACTTAAAAATCCCTTATTTAAAAGTAAATTTATGATATTTTAAGTTTCATTTACTACTTTATAATATAGTTTTGCATATCAAAAATTATATCGCATAGTGTATAGTTTGACTAACTATAATTTCTATCTATATCTTTATAAGCATTTAGATTAACATCCCATTTTGGAGGATAGAAAAAATCAATTTTATCTTTCTTAACATACTTTTTCTTTATTCTAACTCTATTACTCTTTAGTTCTGGAAATTTAGCTCTACAATACTTATCGATTTCACAAAACAAACCTTGACAATCTATATATTGTAGTTTTCTTTCACCTAATTTTTTAAATTTAATACCAAGTCTTTTGAATTCCTCCTCTTGATGTTCATACATCCATTTTATTATATCCTCTTTACGCATATTACCAATTTCATAAAAACATTTTTTAATCCCTCTTATAGAACCTGGACCAACTACAGTAAATTCCGTTTCCGTAAAATTTGTAACTTCACTATAATTTATATCAGTAACTAATTGATAAGCCATAAAATTACCAATTAACGGATATTTTTTTAAATGATTAAATGCTGCTTCCATATTTTTAGAATTCATGATTTTTTCTGAAATATTATCTTCTATAAACATTTTTTAGATCGGAAGAGCACACTTCTG
>CAMSXY010000070.1 GCA_947065955.1 uncultured Caryophanales bacterium
AGAGAAGTAAGCAAATTAAAAAAACATATTGAATATTTAGAACAACAACTCAAACGAAAAGATGAAGCATTTGTAAAAGCAATAAATAAGTTAAAACATGCTATAGATCATTTAGATAAAATAGATATGCTTCATCCTTTCGAAAATGAACTATTAGAAATCTTACAAAAATACAAAGGAGATAACAAATGAATAAAGTAATTGTAAAAGAAGGTTTATATAGTTCTAGATTTCATACTTATATGCACATTACAAGCAATGGCGATATAATTGATTGTCTTCCGAAATCATATAAACATATTCTAAAAGTGGAACAAGAAAACACCAATTTAAAACAAGCACTAATTGATATAAGAGAATATGTAAATGGAATGAAACACTTAGAGAACTGGATTGATATAGATGGTTACGCAAAAAGAGAAAAAGATATTTTACAAATAATAAATAAATTTTTAGGAGGTAGTGATGAATAAAAAACAATATTTATTATTAGAAAACATTAAAGAAAAAGATGATTATTTACAAAGACAAATAAAAGAAAAAGAAATCCAAATAAAAATTTTAAAAGCACAAATTGAACAACTTTATGAATTTATAAATATTATTCAAAATTTAGGTGAATTAGAGGCATACAGAATCGAGGAAAATAAATAATGCTAACACTACCAATTAAAAAGAAATGGTTCGATATGATCCTATCTGGAGAGAAGAAAGAGGAATATCGAGAGATAAAAGATTATTGGACCAAAAGACTTTTAAAAACTGATATTAAATTTAATCAAGAAGCAATCATCAACAGCATGAAAAATGGACATTGCAGTTTTACTAAAACGGTTATATTTAAAAATGGATATAGCAAAAATAGTCCACAAATAAAATGTATGGTTGATATAACAATAGGAACAGGTTTTAAAATTTGGGGAGCAGACCCTAATAAAGAATATTATGTTTTAAAAATATTAAATGTAGAGGAAGTAAAATAGATGAAAACAAGAGCTGTTACAAATAAAATGATATATGATAACTGCATAAAATATGATTTAACTACAAACGAAAAACCAAATACTATATTAGGAGTATGGATCACCGATCAAAAATTTAAAAGTAAAAAAGATAACGAAGATCTTGAAATAAAAGGAGAATATATAATAAATGTTTGGTATTCTTATTCAAATGACACTAAAACTAACGTTGTTACAAGAAAAATAGAATATAACGAAATAATACCAAAAATATTTAATCAAACATCAAATTATTCTATAAAACTTTTAGGTAATCCTAGTTGCAATAAAGAAAATATAGAAGATGATGTAATAATTGTAGAAATATTTAAACAATTTGTAATAAAAGTAATTGACGAAATAGAAATAAAAATACCAGAAGATGAACCTAAAAAGATCGAAAAAATGGGGCAACTTGTTTCACAACAAGAAATATATAAGACTGTTCGAAATATTTATAATAAATTAGACGAACTTATAGAACAAGTAAATTATCTATTAGAAAAGAGTAATTAAAATGCTAGAAGAAAAACTATTAAAAATTATAAATCATTATGGAGTAATGCCACAATTGAGGTATTTTCAAAGTGAAATATTTGAATTAGATGAGGCAATCGTAAAATATGAGAATGAAATACAATATTGTGATCCAGAAGCAGATGAAGAGTTTATTGTAATGTTAAAAAAGCATATAGCAGAAGAAATCGCAGATTGCTTTGTTATGTTGGAACAATTCGTATTATATTATTATAAAATTATAGATGATTTAAATGTAGAACCATATTATTTTAAAACTGATAATTACGAAAACATAAATGATGTATTAAAATATTTAAAAGATTTTCAACAAAATATTTTTGATTTTAATTGTGAATTAGTAATATTAGAAGATAGAGAACAAGATTATATAATTAATTATCAATATGAAAATATGATTTCTAAATTTAATGCAGTTATTTATAAACTTTTAAGTATAAAACACTATAATCAGATTGACAAAAAAGACATTTTAAGAAGAATGAACGACAAGGTAGAGAGACAATTAGATAGAATCGCCAACAAAACAAAATAAAAAAATTCAGGGAGTGTGGTTTAGTGGGGAGGTAGACAATGAATCTAAACGATATAAGTATAAAAGGAAGTTCCTATCAGAAGACAGAAAAACTTTTAAAAAATTATAATAAAATTAAAAAATCATTATCATTATTGGAAACTGAATTAAAGGAACTTCGAGAAGAAAAGGGAAAAATAAGCGAATCGATATCAAAAACGAACAAAGTTGCTTTAAAAGACAATGAAAATAATTATTATTATACAGATGAGACGTTAGAAAACAGAATTAACGAATTGAACCAGCTTACTATCAAAGTAAAAGCAGAAATAACTTTTATTGATAATTGTTTGAATGAAATTAAAAATGATGAATATTACGAAATAATTACCTTATTTTATTTTCACAATAAAACAGCAGAGTACTTAGCAGAAAAATTTGATACATCAACTCAAACAATTTATGCCAACAAAAAAAGATTAATACATGAACTATCATATTTAATTACCCCTCTTGACAAAATGAACGAAATTAAGAAAATCGCTTGAAAAATGCTTGATTGTGACTTGAAAAATACGTGTTATAATATAGTAAAATGAAATAATTATAAATTGATTATTTTGTTTTGAAAACACATGAAACCTCTTTTATTCTAGTAAAAAAGAATCCGAAGATTCTTTTTTTGTTGTGGAAAGGAGAAAATAATATGAGTGATGCTGTAATGATAACTTTAATAATTTGCGGGATAATAATCTTTTTAGGCATTTTAGGTACTACAAATAATGACAAATAAAAAAATACACAGGGGTAGTTTATAGGTAGAATTTTAGGCTCTCGACCTAAAGAAGATAGTTCGATTCTATCCCCCTGAACCATAAAAAAAGAAAGGATTTGATATATATGAAATTAAGAAACATTGCACAAAAAAACGGAAAGGCTATTAATCTTCAAATAATGAAAGATAATAAGAAATTAGTATTAGCTAATCAAGAATTTGAGGTTAGTGATGAAATTGGAAAAGATTTGTTAAAACAAACAATTGATGATAAAGCAATTGTAGAAAGAATAAAAGAAGAAAAAGTTAATAAGGAGTCGTAACTCAAAAAAATATTTAGATTGATGGTGAGGTGTTGTGGCAAAATATAACTGGAACAAATTAGAAAAAGAATACATACTGGGGGATTATAAGTCCGTAAGTGCCTTTTTAAAGTATAAAAAAATTCCCAATAATGGAAGTACTAAAAAAAGTACAAAAGGTTGGAAAGAAAAAAAAGTACAAAAAGAGGACCAAAAGAGTGCCAAAATAGTTCAAAAAGTCATCGAAAAAGAATCGGAAAAGGAAGCCAATAAAATTATTTCTGTCAAGGATACTGCCGAGGTTTTATTGTCAAAAATTAATGAATCAATAGAAGAATTGAATAAATACTATTCAAGAAATAAAAAGAAAAGTAAAATAATAAGTTATGATTATAATGTTGGAAAGCCTAATAAAGAAGTAATAGAGGAAAATGAAGAAATAAAAGAGTTTTATTCAATTATTGATAAATCAGGTTTGAAACAACTTACATCCGCTTTAAAAGATTTAAATGAAATTTTGGAAGATAAATCAAAGGACGATTTAGACGAAGGAGTAGTTATTGTAAATGATTTGCCAAAATTTGAAGAATAAAACAATTGTTAGGTTAAGTGATTTAATTATTCCAAAATATTACACTAATTTTAATGACATAAAACATACTCATCAAATTTATACAAGCGGACGTGCTGGAACCAAATCAAGTCGAGGTGCATTAAGAGCAGTTAACCGCATAATTGATAAGAAGCCTGGTTCAGTTGTTATTATGCGTAAATTTCATAATAAATTAAAGAAAACAGTCTTCACCGAGTGTAAGAGAGCGATTCATAGACTTAAATTGAATAAAAAGAAATTTAAAATAACTGTTAGTCCTATGCAAATAACATACTTACCTACAGGTAATACAATTTATTTTACTGGTAATGATTCAATAGATGATACCAAAGGTATGATTGACGAAGATAGACCGATAGTATTAGTTGAATTAGATGAATTAACAGAGTTTTTCGATAAAGGTGAAGGTGAAGATGAACTACAAAATATAGAGGCAACTTTTATTCGTGGGAATGATGAAGAGTTTGTTATGGAATATTACTTTAATCCGCCAAGAAATCCAAAAGCACCTATCATGGAATGGTTGAATAAAATGATACTTCGCGAAGATTGCATTCACGTGCATGTAGATTATAGAGACGTTCCCGAAATGTGGTTAGGAAAGAAACTGATACAGACCGCCGAAATATTAAAAAAACTAGATGAAAAGATGTACAATTGGTTGTGGTTAGGTTTATGTACTGGTATCGACGAGCTAATTTATTATATGTTTAACGAAAGCATACATGTAAAAGAATGCACAAAAGAGCAATATAAACAAATGAGCCATCTTTGTATTAGTGTGGATTATGGACAAATGAATGCCACTACATATGAAGCATTTGGAATGGATTATGTAGATAAATGTGTACGAGGCATTGATGAATATTATCATAGTGGTCGTGAATCTGGCAAACAAAAATCTCCAAGCGAATATGCCATAGATTTTAGGGAATTTAAAGAACGTGTAGAACTAGAAACGGAATTGAAGGTTTTATATGTTTTTATAGATCCTTCTGCCAAAGGTCTCGCAGAAGAAATAAGAAGAGTATGCCCAGACATAATAATAAAAAATGCTAAAAATGAAGTTCCATTGGGAATTAGCAGAGTTCAAAAGATGTTGAGTTTTCAATGTCTTTTTATTTCGCCTAAACAAAAAAATCTTATCAAAGAGATGTATATGTATGAATATGATGCTGATTTATTAGAAAAAGGTAAAGAAGTACCTATAAAGACAAACGATCATTGTCAAGATGCCTTAAGATACTTGATTATGGGGATTTGGAAATTTATTAGACAAATGCTTCCGATGTTGAAAGTTGGTGATGAAGAAAGTGATTCGTGATTTTATAAGTAAAGTGAAAGGATGGTGGCATAGTATGTTTGATTATAATAAAATAGTAAGTGATTTTGGATTAGATATGCAAACTAGCAAAAATATACTTGATGCAATTCAAGAATGGTCTAAAATATTTAATGGCAATGAACCGTGGCTTGATTCAAATACTAAGTCGTTACACGTTGCTAAAACTATTTGTGAAAAAGTTTCAGAAGCGGTTGTATCTGAATATAAGAGTACATGTGATGAACCTTTTATAAATCCAATTTATCAAAGATTCTTAAAAAATATACAAACGAATACAGAATATATGATAGGGAAAGCAGGCATATTCTTTAAGCCTTATTATAGTAATAAAAGAATCAAAATTAACGTTGTACAAATGGATAAATTCATTCCAGTAAGTTTCGATGATGATGGAGATTTGATTAGTTGTATAATTATAGATCAATTTACGAAAGAATCGGATGTATATACACGATTAGAATATAATCAGTTAGTGAATAATCAGTTGATTGTAAAAAATATTGCATATAAAGGACGAAAAGATGGAGTGATATTAGAGTCTAAAATAAATCTTTCTAACATTGACAAATGGAAAGATATTGAAGACAAAAGTGTTATTGATGGAGTAGATAGATTGCTAGGGGGATTCGCTACAACAAAACTCGCTAATACTATTGACAATTCATCTCCAATAGGAATGCCAATCTATCATAATGCTTTAGGAACGATTGAAGAAATCGATAAACAATTTTCAAGAATATTATGGGAATACGAAGGAACAGAATTAGCGATTGATGTTGATGAGACTACTTTATTGCCACTTGAAAATGGAAGATTCGGAATTCCTAAAAGAAAAGAAAGACTGTTTAGAAAGCTGTCGTTTGATGACACTAAAGATAAAACATACAATGTTTTTAGTCCGGAAATCAGAGAGAATCCTTTATTTAACGGATTAAACGAATACTATAGACAAGTAGAAATTCAATGTCATCTAGAACATGGGACATTATCTAAACCAGAAGAAATGCAAAAAACAGCCACAGAAATGAAACAAATGAAACAAAGTTATTATATTACGGTTTCTAATATTCAAACTTCATTACAACAAGCATTCGATGATTTGATTTATGGAATTTATGTTTTATGCAAATTATATAATATCCCAGTAAAACCTAATTATACTGTTGAACATGATTGGGATGATAGCATACTAGTAGATAAAGATAGCCAAAGAAATCAGGCACTCATTGAACGTAATAATAAAATTACTAGTGATGTTCAATATATTATGGATACAAAAGGATATAAAGAAAAAGAAGCGATGGAATATGTTAAAAGACAAAAAGAGTATCGTAAATTAACACAAGAAGAAACTAAGCAAGAAGAGGAACTTGAAGAATAATGAACAATGTTCCTGATTTTGATAGATTAATCGAACCATTTATGGAAATTTATAAAAAAATAGAACATGATTTGATTGTTCATATAGCTACCCATTTTCAATTATATGAAAATATTGGATTTAAAAATTCGATGGAATGGTATATAAGAAAAGTTGAAGAGTAGATCGGAAGAGCGTCGTGTAGGGAAAGAGTGTTCATCCTTGTGTA
>CAMSXY010000071.1 GCA_947065955.1 uncultured Caryophanales bacterium
GCAATGATATTTGGAATCGATGGAAACAAAAATATGAATTTAAAGGAGATTTAAAGTGAAAATTTTAAAAAATAAAAACGTAATAATAACGATATTAATGATTGTAGCATTTTGTCTTATTTTAATGGGAATTACAGGATGTAGTAATAATGATAAATGTAACGAAGGAACAATAACAGGAAAAATGTATAAAAAAGCACACACTACATTTCGCAGAACTGGAAAAATAACGATTCCAATAAGACATCCAGAAAGATATTTAATTGAACTTAATCAAAATTGTACATTTGAGGTTGATAAGGAAACTTTTGATAAATTGGAAGTTGGCGATGAAATCAAAAATGAAACAGGTGGGTGTTTAAATGAAACCAATTAAAGTAATAGATTTATTAGTTAAAATAGCAAACGATGAATTGAATGATTTAACATTAGTAAGATTTTGTAAAAATAATTGTTTAACAAGATTTCATAAAAATGATAAAAGATTCGAATTTATGAATAAAGGTGATTGGAACAGTTATTTTCATGTTATTGATATAGCTGAATTAAACGATAAAGTCAAAATTCTAGAAGATATTTTAGATAAAAAAGAAAAAGAGTATTTAGAAAATCTAGTAAAACCTTTTAAAAATAAAATAAAAACAATTACAAAAAAAACTTATTATGAAACAAGTGAAGAATATATATCTATTGGCTTTTATGATTCAAAAGATAATTTTGCTCTCCCGCTCTTCAAACTAAATAGCATGTACAAAAATATGGAATTAGATAAAGAATATACGATTGAGGAATTGGGATTGTAATTATGAAAATCGAAAAAGGAATGTATGTAAGAACTGAAAATGGAATAAAGCAAATATATAAAATAGATGAAAATAAATCAAAATACAAGTATTTATATAAATTACAAAAACAAGATGGTGATGGGTGCATTGATTTAGGCGCATTATCTAAAGAAGATATTATTGGAGAACCTAGTTTCGATCTGATTGATTTAATTGAAGTTGGTGATATTTTACATTCTAATAATGATGATCAATATTGGACAGTTGAAAATTATTTATACAAAAAGGGTGAATGTATAAACATTGAATGGAAAGTTTTGGATAGTGAAGAAAAGTTTTTAGAAAATATAGATGAAATTATTACTAAAGAACAAGCAAAAAGTGTAAGTTATAAGATTGGAGAGTGATTTATGACAGTAAAAGAATTAAAAGACATGTTTAAAAATGTTGATAATGAAGCAGAAATAAAAATCAAGTTACATGTTTATGATAGTAATCAAATAGAAATAGATGAAACATATGAAGATATTTATCGTGTAATTGTTGCTACTGATGTTTACGATAAAAATCAATCTTTAGATTTAGAATGTAACTATTTTTTAAAAGAAAAGGAGTCAAAATGAAAATCAAGGGTGAAGAAATAGAAAAATCAATCGAAGAACAAGCGACAATATACAAATGTCCTTATTGTCGAAAAAAATTCATGCATAAGAAAAGTTATTATAATCACATCGCAAAGAGATATTGTGCAAGCTATGACATCGAATTTGTAAGAATGAGTGCAAAATATGAAGCAAATGAAATTTCAGCAGAAGAATACTATAATTATTGTTTTAAAGAAGGTTATATATATTACATGCTTAATTTTAGCGAAGTAAAAGAATTAAAAGGAAAAATATCAGATGAATTATATAAAAAAATCGAGAAGTGTTATGTATATGAATAAATTATTAGAAAAATTATACATAATCGTAATTATATTATTATTCATATTAACAATCATATCTATACTAACAAGTCAAATAGAGATCAGTTTATTATCGATTATTTTAGAGATGATGGTGTTTGATAGAAAGGAAAATAAAAATGGATTTGTGGATAAGAAGTCAAGATAAAACAAAATTAGTAAAAATAGATAATATTTCATATATGGATATGGCAGAAGATATGGATACACAAAAACATTCACTATGGAATGATTGTAAAGGTATTTTAGGAACATATAAAACCAAAGAAAGAGCATTAGAAGTATTAGATGAGATAAATGACTATAAAGACGAATTAGAAAAAGCACACTTTTTAGGAATGGCAGAAAGCAAATTTGTTAGTAGTACATTTATAATGCCAAAGGAGTAAATATGAAAATAAATAGAAAAATAGTTGAAAGTTATTTAGGTAAAAGAGTAGAAATCAAATTGTTTAATGGAATTGTATGTAAAGGAGAATTGCATAAGACCGGAGAAGAAAAATTTAAAGGAGATCCAAATTTGTTTATTCCTAAAAACTACTATTTCACTTATAATCCTCATAATAATTGGGTATTTAGAAGTTCACATATTAAAAAAATTAAAGAGGTGTAAATAAATGCTAAAATTAGGCGACAAAGTAAAAATAATAAAAGGTATTGCTAAATCCGATGAATTATATGTAGTAACATCAATACCGTTTAAAGTTGGTGGTTCAATTGTAGTTCATATCAAAAATATTAAAACTGGACAAGTAAAACATGCTTATGATGTGACATTTTTAGAAAAGGTGAAAGATGAATAAAAAGGAATTTAGAGAACATTGTGAAAAACAAATAGAGCGTTGTATCAAATTTAATGATGAAAAGCACTTAAAGGAGCATGAATTATCATTAGCATTATTAAATGAATGTGAGTTTAGAAAAAAAGAAAAAGAAAATCTAATAAATTGTTTAGAAAATGAAATCAAAAAAATAGAGTTATATTTAGAACAAGAAAAAGATGATGGAAACATATATAACTTAATAATTAAAATTAGAAAAGAAGATTATAAAGATTTATTAGAAAAAATAAAGAGTGGTAAGTATGAGTGAAGACAAGGTATTAGTAATTACTGATAAAGAAGAATTATATGATAAATGCGAAAATATAGAGCAATTATTCGATAAGTATTATTTACCTTTGTTAGATATACATTATAAGAAAATATATCAATTACAGCAAGAAAATCAACAACTAAAATCTAAAAAACCAATTAAAGATTTAAAAGAGAGAAATAATAAACTACTAGAACAATATCGTTTATGTGATATTAGAAAAGTACATTTAGAAAAAGAAAATCAACAGTTAAAAGAACAAATGGTTAATTTATATCAAGAATTTAAACTTAATAATGTTAGCACAGCAACACAATATCAAATGATTAATATGCAAAATGAAATACACATTAGAGAAGTAAGCAAATTAAAAAAACATATTGAATATTTAGAACAACAACTCAAACAAGAAGATGAAGTTATTGATGATGTAATAGAACTTGTAAATAGTAATCCGATAGTCTTTAAAGATGAAAATTATATTGATATAGAAACAATAACTAATTGTGAAGATGCAGAGGTTCATTTTATTAGAGATTTAAAAAATATATTACAAAGATACAAAGGAGATAATAGATGAATAAAGAAATAAGTTTTATTGTGGAATTTGATGAAGTAAATGATAATCAATTAAATAAATTCAACGAATTTTTAGAAGATACTATGATTAAATTTCAAATATTAAAAAGTGATAATGAATTTAAAGAAAACACTAATTTAAAACAAGCACTAAATGAAATAAGAGATAATATAAGAACATTAGGCAAATTCGATGGAGAAAAATGTACTAGGAATTTTAAAATGATGAGTGCAGACTTTAATTATATTTTACAAATGATAGATAAAGTTTTAGGAGGTAGTGATGATTAAATGCTAAAAATAAACGATAAAGTTCAAATTGTAAAAGGTCCCGCAAAAAGCGATAAAATTTGGACTGTTATATCGAAACAATTTAACTTGTGTGGATCACATACTGTAAAGATTGCATGTGAAGATGAACTATTAACTTACGACGTTACATTTTTAAAAAGAATAAATCAAACACAAAATAATGATCTTATTAAAAGACAAAGTACTTTAAATATTATTTCATCAAAATTAAAAGAAGAAGAAAGAGATTTAAAACTTGCCAAAACTGAATATCGCAAAAGACTAAGTAGTTATAGAATTGTTTTATTAAGAGATTTATACGAAATATTTGAGAATGTTCCAAGTATAGAAAAATAGTGGGTTTGGTTAGTGGGGAGGTAGACAATGAATTTATTTGAATTGCAAGAAGAAAAAGAGGATCTAGAAGCAGATATTCGTTATTACAAACGAGAGATTGAAAGATTAGAAGCAAAAACAGGAGTTCAAGCAACGGATTGTTCAAAGATACTAGTTGATGGATCGCGAATAATGGGTTCAACGGAAGATGCATTAATTGAACTGACGCAAATGACAATAGATTTAGATGATGCTATAAAAAAACTTAATAATATTACATCTTTAGTAAATGAAAAATATAACAATTATCAAAAACATAACGATTACGATAAGCAGATCTACACTGAAAAAAAGTTGTTTAAATGGAGTAATGCTAAAATTTCATTAAAACATAACGGTTTAAGCAAAAGTACAATTTATAGAATTGTAGATGAAGTTGAAACTGTGGGAAAAAATGGGAAACTATGAATGTTAATATGGTATCGTGGAAATAATTAAAAAATCCACATATAAAACCCTCTTTTATTCTAGTAGAGAATCTTCGGATTCTTTTTTTGTATTGTGAGGAAGGAAAGGTGATAAAAATGTCTAATGAAAATTTAATACCATTTAATGAACGAACAGAGGAAGAACAAAGAGAATTAGCTAAACAGGGTGGGATAGCTAGTGGAGAAGCAAGAAGAAGAAAACGAGATATAAAAAATACATTAGATATTTTATTATCAAAACCGTTTAAATTAAAAAATAAAGGTTCTAAGTCTATAATAAATCAAATAAAAAGTTTAGGTATAGATGAAAATGAAATAGACAATCAAATGGCTATGGCTTATTCGATGTTTTTAATGACATTAACAGGTGGAAAAGGTGCTGTGAATGCTTTTAACAGCATTCGTGACACATTGGGTGAAAAACCACAAGAAAAAATAGGTATTGTTGGACAATTAACTTATGAAGAGGCATTAAAAAAAGTCAGTGATCGTGATGAGTATTAATACAAAACAGTACATCGAACAATATATCAAAATAAGGGATAAAGCTGGTAATATCATAGATTTTGTAATGAATGAACCCCAATTGAAGCTATATAATATTATAAAAAAATTAAAAAACGAAAATAAGCCTGTAAGAATAATAATTTTAAAAGCGAGGCAGATGGGGTTTAGTACAGAAACAGAGTCCATTTTTTTTAAAGAAACTACAACGAAGTTTAATATTAATACAGGAATAATTACACATCAAGACGAAGCAACAAATAATTTATTTAATATGAGTAAAAGGATGTATGATTATTTACCAAGCGAAATGAAGCCAGCGTTAAAAAATAGTAATGCAAAAGAATTGATATTTGATAATGAACAAGGCACAGGCTTAAAAAGTAAAATAAAATGTATGACAGCAGGTGGTAAAGGCGTTGGACGTTCTGATACTTTTAACAATTTACATATTTCTGAATTTGCGTTTTGGCCTGGTGATAAAAAAGTAACATTAACAGGTTTGCTTCAAGCAGTTCCAAATTTATCAAATACAATGGTTATTATAGAATCAACAGCAAATGGATATGAATATTTTAAAGAATTGTGGGATAAAGCAGTTAAAGGGGAAAATGATTTTACATCATTGTTTGTAGGCTGGAATGAACTTGATGAATATAAAATGCCATATACAGGATTTGATTTGACGGAGAAAGAAAAAGAGTTAAAGGATAAATACAATTTATCACTGGAGCAACTATCGTGGCGAAGATGGTGTATAAAAAATAATTGTGGTGGTGATATAGAACTATTTAAGCAAGAATATCCAATTAATCCATTTGAAGCATTTATTAGTACTGGTAGTTGTTTTTTTAATAAAGAAATAATAATAAATAGAATAAATGAAATAGAGAATAAATTGCCACTTAAAGTTGGTTATTTTTCATATACATTTAAAAATAATAAAATATCTAATATAAATTGGTGTGATGATGAAAAAGGTTATATCAAAATATATAAAGAGGTTGAGAAAGGGCATCCATACGTACTTGGTGGAGATACAGCAGGTGATGGGTCTGATAATTTTACAGGTCAAGTAATAGATAATAGTGATGGTATATTGGTAGCAAGCTTAAAAAAGGAATTAGATGAAGATGAATATGCACGACAAATGTATTGTTTGGGAATGTATTATAATGAAGCACTAATAGGAATTGAAAATAATTATAGTACATATCCGACAAAAAAAATAAAAGAATATAATTATCCAAATATTTATATCCGCGAAATTGAAGACAATATTGCAGATAAGACTCAAGATAAATTTGGTTTTATTACTAATAAAGCAACACGGCCAGTTATTTTAGGAATTTTAAAAGAAGTGTTTCGAGATAATATTGATTGGATAAATGATATTGACACATTGAAAGAAGGATTAGTATTTATAAGGAATAAAAACGGAAGACCAGAAGCACAGTTAGGAGAACATGATGATTTAATAATGGGACTAGCTATCACATATTACATAAGAACACAACAAAGATACACAGTAATAGTTGAAGATAAAGAAGAAAATAGATCGGAAGAGCACACGTCTGAACTCCAGTCACCCAAGTCTA
>CAMSXY010000072.1 GCA_947065955.1 uncultured Caryophanales bacterium
GATAGACTTGGGTGACTGGAGTTCAGACGTGTGCTCTTCCGATCTGATTCTAGGAGAATTTATAAAGGAGTTTTTATTAAAAAAGTAATATAAAAAGTTGTGTTGTACTTTCCATGTTTTTGCTTTTTTTTATAAAATAGGAAATTTTGCTTTTTAATTATAGTCTATTCTATTTTTGTGTGTAGGTAGAAAAAATTGTATTCCTCTAAAAAAGGGGTAAATTCGGGTAGAGTATTTTTTCAAAAATTTTTTCTTTTTTGGAAGAAGAGATATTCTTTTAGCAAAGTAATGTATTTGAAAAAAACTATAGGAAAAAATTTTTCTATAGTTTTTAATCATTAACTTAAAAGAAACATGTTATAATATCGTTATATAACGATATTATAATGGAAAAGATATACATGATTTCTTTTGTAAAGGTGTTTATAAATTATAGATATTTATTTGAGAATATTTTATAAAAAAACTGTCAAAAATTGAGAATTGATGTTATAATATAGTTACAAACTGCATTTATTATGGAGGAAAATATGAAACTAATAAAAGGTTTAGTAGTAGTTTTTGCAGTAACTTTACTACTTAGTTGTGCTGGTGTTAATGCCGCAAACTATTTAGTAATGAATGAGGTTCCCTTGCCATTACAACAAAGTTTGGCTGCAAAGGTAGCTGATAAGGACCAATCTTCGCTACAATATATATATGAAAAGGATTCAAAAGATAAAAATCATATATCTTATAGACCAATGCAAGCATCCTTAATGAGTCAGACGATTACTGGTAGTGATTGCCAAACAAATTTTGAGACAGTACCTCACCAAAAATGGTATACTTTAGGTACTCAATACGTAACGACAACGGGTTGTGGTTCTTTTGCTAAAAACGGCAAAGGTTTTCTATTAATGAGAACTCAAAAGGTTTATAGTGATACAACTTTCTTTTGGGGACAATGGATTACCACGGAAAAAACGTATAATGAACTCGTAAAATAAAATTGATTCAATAAAAATAGTAGTATAGGCTGTATGTTGTAAAAAATAAAAAAATAAGAATACAATAAATGCAGTTTGTATTTATTATGAAAATAGGAGTCAATTGAAATGAAACAATTTTTGAGAAAATATGGAATCATGATTTTAACGTGTGTGATTTTAGTAGGAGTCTTTACTTACTCTGCACTAAAATATCAAGCAAAATTTAATGCATTAGTTAAAGAAGTAGAAACGATTATGGAAGGAATCGAAAATGGGACACTTGTTGTAGAAATTGCAGGAGTTGATTATGATCCCAAGATTCCTGTTATGACGGATGGAATATCTGTATATTTTGAAATTATTAATGGTCCTTGGAGGGCATTTATAATGTTTCTTCCTTTAGCGGTATTATTACCAAGTTGTTATTATTTGCATAAGAAGCTACATTCAGGAATGATTCGAGCAGAACTTACTAGGAAGAGTTATAAACAATTTTTGAAAGAACATTTAAAGATTACGTATAAAAGTGTTCTTGTTTTTCCTATATTTATTTTTTTAAGTTTTTTTATCTGTTTTTTGATTACAGGAAGGATGGATATTTGGAATAATGATCATTACGATTATGTAAATATATATCAGGGAGATCCTTTAAATATAGAATATATACGTATGTTACCGATGTTTTTAATTTTATATGTTATTAATGTAACCTTATTAGCAGGTTGCTATATTAATATATTTTTAATGTTTCTTCGAAAAAAAATGCCTTATTTAGTAAGTTGTATAGGAGCCTTTTTAACGGTTTTAGGAATGAATTTATTTTTGGAAATTATTATTGGGGCAGGAATAGACTTTTTTTTCTATACACTTTATGATAAGAAAATTATCCCGGACTTAATTTATTTACATATGAATGCTAATTTTAATACGTATATATTTTGGTCGCCTGGGGATTGGTCTAATAGTTATGTTCAGTTTCTAATAGCTTTAACCTTATTTTTAGGGAGTGGTTATATGGTTTATCGTTCTTATAAAAGTAAAGAAAGGTTGCTTGTGAATTATGAATTATAGATATTTAAAAGACAATTTACATTACTTTTTATCCACTCCTCTTTTTAAAGTTTTATATGTTATTGCTATAATTATTCCGCTTTCTGTTATGTATGGAAATAAGATGTCTATGCCAGATTTAACGTATATTGGGTTATTTTGTTCTCTTATTGAAAATCCAAGTTTTGTTTTATATTCCCTCTTTTTTATTCCTTTAGTTGCTAGTACTAGTATTTATCTTCGATTTGAAAAAAATCGATTTCATATTCTTCGTTTAAAAAATAAAAAAAATTATTTAAAAACTTTACTAGGACAAGTTTTATCAGTGAATTCCTTTTTATTTCTTGTTTTAGTGATGACTACAATGATAGAATTAAATCTATTTGGAACGGATTTTTCTATTTCAAATTACTCGGATTATAATGTTTCTAATCTCTTTTATTTGATTTATTCTTTATTTCGTTTACATTTTATTTCTCAACTTTTTATTATTTTATCGATTTGCTTTTTTAAAATTTTAAATCCAACGGTAACGATTGTTATGAATATCGTAACGTATCTTTTGGTCTATATGCAAGGAAATTTTATAACATTTGAAAGTATCTTAAAGAAATCTATGTCTTTTTGGGTTGGAAAATACATTATGACAGATACCTATGATTCTTTTTTACAAGAATTTCAGTTTACGATTCTTTTTCTTGTTTTATTTCTTTTTGGAACGATTGTAATTGTTTGCTTAACGCCTAAATGTATAAAAGAGGTGGGACAGTAGATGAGATATGTATTAAAAAAGGATTTTGCTCAATTTTTTAAAAAAAATAGTAAATTAGTGGCTGGAATTTTTGTAGTTCTTCTTTTTTATAGTATTTATGCGAAGTATAATTATGATAGTACAAAACAGGTTTTTGTTGCTATTTTGGGACTTTATATGGATAAAAATAGTTTTTCGGCGGATATGGTTGTCTTTTTCTTTCATATTGTAGTTTTTATTTATATTGTACTGTATTTGTTTTTTTCTATGTTTCGGGGAAATATTGAAAACTTATTTTTAAGATTACCTATGAAAAAATGGTTTTTTTATAAACAAATTTCTATTTTTTTAGTTACTATTTTGTTGAAAAGTAGTTTTTATATCATTTTCTCTATTATAAGTGGCTATTTTGATTTTTTTCACGTTTTATCTTATTTTTGTATTGATGTTATTTTTGTGATTACAATACAAGAGTTGTTGATGTTTCTTTTGTTTCTTTTTTATAAAAATAAGGTGTTTTTTCTTTTGAGCAGTCTTTTTCTGATAGGTATTTTTTTAATTTTTCATTTTCCGTTGATGGTTTTAAAGATCCAAAAACAGTATTTCTTTGTTGCGGTGTATGCGGTTTTTGCTTTTCTTTTCTTTTTTATAAATGGTGTTTTTGCCAAAAAAAGTTCTATGCATTTGTTTGAAGGGAGTCGGTAACTATGAAAATAGAAGTTAAAAATGTATCAAAGGAATTTAAAAAAGTGGTTGTATTACATGATGTAAATGTTACTTTTGAAGAAGGAAAGATATATGGTTTAGTAGGAAGAAATGGAAGCGGAAAAAGTGTTTTTTTGAAAATGCTTTGTGGATTTTATACACCAACTAGTGGAGAAATTTTATACGATGGAATAAATTTTATAAAGGAAAAAACCTTTCCTTCCGATACACGTGCTTTAATTGAAAAACCTGATTTTATTTCAGATTTAACAGGGTATGAGAACTTAGAATTGTTAGCCCAAATTCAAGGAAAAATTGGAAAAGAAGAGATTGTTGAGGTATTAAAAAAACTTCATCTTGAAAAAGATATGGATAAAAAATTTTCGAAATATTCATTAGGAATGAAACAAAAACTTGGAATTGCTCAAGTTCTTATGGAAGATCCAAAGGTTATGATTTTAGATGAACCATTTAATGGAATTGAGGATGAGACTGTAGAAGAATTAAGAGATTGGTTATTGGAAGAAAAAAAACGTGGAAAAATTATTGTTTTAGCAACCCATATCAAGGATGATATTGCAAAGATTGTCGATGAACTCTATAAATTTAATGGAGAAACGATGACCAAAGTTTCTTTAGAAAAGTAAAAAAGATGCTTTTAAAAACCTCCACTTATTGTAGAGGTTTTTTGTTATTCTAATTCCAATTCATTCATTTTATTTTTTAACTCATTGCACGTTTCTTCAATTTTTGTAAGGTTTTCTTTTTCTAAGGTATACCAGCCTCTTTCAAAACTCATTTCAAAAAGCTCTCTTTGGGCTTTTTTTACATCGTCAAACATATATTCAATTTCTGTAAAAAGTTTTTCGTTGCTTGCTTCATTTAAAGCAATGCTTAAATTGTTGCTCATATTTTTTTCCATTTCTAAAACATTGTTTAAATAATCGCAATCGTTCATCTCTGTACTACAAGGTATTTCCTTTTTTGGATTTTTTACTTTTTCGTTCATAGTTCCTCCTTAACTTAGAATTTCAATAATTTTATTACAGATTTGTGCATGCATTTTCGCAAGTTGTTTCATTTTTTCTTTCAAGGCTTCCTCTTCCATTTCTACTTTAAAATGACTACAAGTTTTGCTGGCTGTGAAGTTCCAAGAAAAAATATCTTTTAAATAGGCAATATCTTTTGTTGAAATCATAACAGGTACTTTTTTCATATAAATCCTCCTTACACTGTTATAGTGGTGAAAAAAAGAAATTTTTATACATTGTATTTTTATTTTTTTGTGTTATAATGGTTATAGAAACTAGAAAGGAAGAGAATATGAAGTATAAAAATAAATGGTTAGGTATTTTATGTATAAGTATGATTTTATTTTTAGGAGGATGTGGAGAAAAGAGTATCCAATTGGATCTTTCTAAAATGGGATCTGAACTTCCAGAAATGCGTATGAATCAATTTGATATTTCGGATGTTGTTTTAAATGTAGAGTTTACAGGAGAACCTACTTTTGGAGATATGGAAGATATTTATGAAGAGGCTTTTTCGGAAAAATTATCTATTAATAAAGATTATGTAGAGCGTTATTTAGTTCGTAAATCAGTAACGAATGAAGATATTTACATGATTTTTAAACCAACAGAAGGAAATAAAGATGCTTTAAAAGCCCAAGTAGATGCTTATTTTAAAGCACAAGAAAGTGCTAGTAAAGATGCCGTTAAAACAAAATATGAAAATAGAAAAACAGATGAATACGAAGGATATCTTATTTATATTGTATCTGATCATAATGAGGATGTTTTAAACCGTATTAAAGGAAGTAAACAGTATGTTTTTGGTGATTTAACCGATGTTAAAGAAGAAATGCTAACGCAAAACTTTGACCTTAGTAAAGATCTTTTAGAAGAATATCAGATTAAACTTCCTATTATGAATGTACATGCTAATAGTTATTACATTTTAAAACCTAAAAAAGGAAATATGGATACAGTTAAAACAAAGATGAATGCATATTTTAAGAAATTAGAAGAACAATGGAGTACTTATCTTCCAGCACAATATGAGCTTGTTCAAAATCGTATGGAAAAAGAATATGGTGGATATTTAATCTATATTATTAGTAATGATAATAATGCGGTATTTGAAAAAATAAAGGGCTATGAAAAATAGTCTTTTTTTAATAAAAATAGTGAACTATCATAGAGTTATGATATAATGAAAAAAGAGGTGGCTTATGAAATTAAAAAATAGTTTTTTTTATACAATTCGAGAAGATGTAAAAGAAGAATCTATGAGTGGAAAATTGCTTGTTCGCTCTGGCATGATTACTAAAACAGCGAGTGGTATTTATACTTATTTGCCCATGGGATTAAAGGTGTTACATAAATTAGAAAATATAGTACGTGAAGAGATGAATAAGTCTGGAGCAAATGAGCTTTTAATGCCTTCTTTACTTCCAGAAGAGGTTTATGTAAAAAGTGGAAGAAGAGCTTTTTTTGGTGGAAACATGTTTTCCTTACAGGATCGCTATAATCGGGCTATGGTTTTGGGACCTACTCATGAGGAGTTTTTTGTAGAAGTTGCTAAAAATAAAGTTCGTTCTTATAAAGACCTTCCTTTTAATTTGTACCAAATTGGGAAAAAGTATCGCGATGAGACAAGGCCTCGCTATGGTTTGATTCGTGTACGTGAGTTTCTTATGAAAGATGCCTATAGTTTTGATTGTGATTTAGAAGGGTTAGATGTTTCTTATCAAAAAATGTATCAGACTTATCAAAATATTTTTGATCGTGTTGGCATTGATTATCGTATTGTAAAAGCAGATACAGGTGCTATGGGAGGACTTTTGTCGGAAGAATTTCAAGCAATTACACCGATTGGGGAAGATACTTTAGTATTGTGTGAACATTGCGGTTATGCATCCAATATAGAGGTATGTTCTTGTTCTAAAAACGTAAGAGAAACTAAAGAAATGCCTTTGCCAATGGAACTCGTATTTACGCCCAATGCAGGTACAATAGAGGAAATATCTACTTTTTTAGGAGAAGATCAAGAAAAATTTGTTAAAACTCTTATTTATGAAGTGGATGGAAAGTGTTATGCTGTTTTATTAGATCGGAAGAGCGTCGTGTAGGGAAAGAGTGTTCATCCTTGTG
>CAMSXY010000073.1 GCA_947065955.1 uncultured Caryophanales bacterium
TGATGCAGAAGTTTAAAAAGTGATTTTTGATGCTTTTCTTCAAAATTAACCTATGGGATTTTTCTTATATCCTGTCTTGAAAAAGGACTTTCTACTTTACTTTCTGTAGATATTTTAAATTCTTTTAAAGAAATTAAAAGAGATATTGAACGAATCAGCTATGCTTCTTTTATTCTAGAGTTAGCAGAACAAGTCTATAAAGAGTGTAAACAAAAAGAAATTTTTGAACTTCTTATTCAAACACTGTGTAAAATAGAAGAGTCTTTTAATGCCAAAGTACTTATGAATATTCTAGAACTTAAGTATTTAGAATATTTAGGCGTTATGCCCATTTTAGATGCTTGTGCTATTTGTGGGTCAAAAAAAAATATTATAACCCTTTCCAATCGTATTGGGGGCTATATTTGTAGAAATTGTTATACCAATGAACCTATTGTAGAAGAAAAAACAATGAAACTACTTCGAATGTTTTATTATATTAACATTGAAAAAATAACAAAATTAGAATTAGAGGAAAAAACAATTCGGGAAGTTGATCATTTTTTAAGCAATTACTATGATTCTTACACGGGTCTTTATCTAAAATCGAAAAAATTTATCGAAAAATTAAACGAAGTAGGGTGATTTATGAAAAAAGAATATTTTGTTTTGGTTCCCTTTTTGACGCTTATCATTTGTCAACTCATCAAGTTTATAAATGAATCTTTGAGAAATCATAAACTGATGTGGGGACGTTTATTCAATGGAAGTGGTGGAATGCCGAGTAGCCATTCTTCTTTTTGTTTTTCTCTTACAACACTTGTTGGAATTGAAGAAGGAATGGGACCGCTTTTTGGAATCTGCCTTGTTTTTTCTTTTGTAATTGCTTACGACGCTATGGGATTACGACAAGAAAGTGGAAAACATGCAATCGAAATTAATCAACTTTTGGATGAAGTTTTTAAAGATAAAAAACAAATTCGAAAGCGTTTAAAGGAACAATTAGGGCATAAGCCTTTGGAAGTTTTAGTAGGAATTCTTTTAGGAGTTTCTATGGGAACTCTTTTTGGATATTTTTTATAAAAAAGTTCTAAAATGGGAAAAAATACATACACTTTAGTATCAAGGAGGATGCTAAGTGGACAAGACAGATGTGATTTCAAACTTTAATCATAACGTTACAATCAGTGAAAGAAAAAGCATTGTGATTACAGGTGTAAAAAAAATTGACAGTTTTGATAATGAAGAATTTTTGATGGAAACAACTATGGGGTATATGGTAATTAAAGGCGAAGAACTTGAAATGATTAAACTAGATACTTATCAGGGAAATGTTTCTATTAAAGGAAAAATTAACAGTATGACGTATATGGAAAGCCCAAATAAGAAAGAAAAAGACGATGGCGTATTTAGTAAATTATTTAAATGAACCTAGCATTACAAATTAATACAATCCTTTTTTCTTTTTTATTTGGTATTTTCTTTTCCTTTTTTCTTTCTTTAAATGAAAAATATATTTATAGTGAAAATAAAATAAAAAAAATACTCATTACGTTTCTTTTTGTAATGATTAATGTATTACTGTATTTTATATTTTTAAAAAAAATCAATAATGGAATTTTTCATCCATATTCTTTTCTTCTTATCTTTATAGGTTTTTTTGTAGGAGAAAAATTACAAAAAGTATTGAAAAAAAACTTAAAAAGTAAGTTTCAACAAAAAAGTAAACTTAAATAATAGATTCATCAAAAGGATACTATTGAGAAATAGTATCTTTTTTTATGATTCCAATAAGACAAAAAATGTCTTTTTAATTTGTTTGCTTTTAAAATGAGTTTATTATATAATAAAAAAAGGTGATAAAATGTTTGAAAATTTAGGAGAAAGGCTACAAAATGCAATTCATAAAATAAAAGGTTATGGAAAAATTACAGAAGAAAATATTCGTGAAATTACAAGAGAACTTCGTCTGGCTCTTTTAGAAGCCGATGTAAATTATACAGTTGTAAAAGAATTTATTCAAAATGTAAAGGAAAAAGCACTTGGAGAAGAGGTTTCTAAAAGCTTAAAACCAAGCGAAGCTTTTATTAAAATCGTTAAAGATGAATTAGTTGAACTTTTAGGAAGAGAAAAAGCTTCATTAAATATAACGGGAAATCCAAGTGTTTTTATGTTAGTAGGATTACAAGGAAGTGGAAAAACAACCACCACAGGAAAACTTTCTTTATTACTTCGAAAAAAAATGTCTAAAAAGCCACTACTTGTAGCTTGTGATATTTATAGACCTGCTGCGATTGATCAATTAAAACAAATCGGAAAAGAATTAAATATAGAAGTTTTTGAAGAGGGAAAAACCAATCCTGTTTTTATCGTAGAACATGCTCTTTCTTATGCCAAAGAAAATCATTTTGATGTTGTATTAATCGATACAGCAGGACGACTTCATATTGATGAAGAATTAATGGAAGAACTTTCTAACATTCAAAATCTAGCAAAACCACAAGAAACTATTTTAGTTTTAGATAGTATGATGGGACAAGATGCCATCCATGTCATTACAAACTTTCATGAAAAACTTTCCTTAACAGGTGTTATTCTAACAAAACTAGATGGAGATACCAAAGGGGGGGTAGCTCTTTCGGTAAGACATTTAACCCATTTACCAATTAAATTTATTGGAGTTAGCGAAAAAATGGATGGATTAGAAGAATTTTATCCAGACCGAATGGCAGGTCGTATCATCGGGGAAGGCGATTTTCTATCCATGATTGAGAAGGCAGAGGCTGTTATTGATGAAGAAGAGGCCTTAAATTTAACTAAAAAAATGGGAAAAGGACAATTCGACTTAGAAGATTTTTTAAAAACGTTTAAACAAATGAAAAAGTTAGGCCCTTTAGAAAATCTTTTAAAATTATTACCTGGTGCTTCGAAAATGGGAATCAAAGATGTAAAAATTGACCCAAAAGATATGGCTCATGTAGAGGCTATTATCCTTTCTATGACAATGGAAGAAAGAAAACACCCAGAAATTTTAAAGGCGAGTAGAAAGATGCGTATCGCCAAGGGAAGTGGAAGAAGTGTCGAAGAAGTTAACCGTCTTTTAAAACAATTTGAACAAATGCAAAAAATGATGAAACAATTTCAAAACGGAAATCTAAAAATGCCCTTTTAGATTTTTTTTTATTAGATAAAAAATGATAATATAGTGAAAATATCGCTTTTCTTTTATTCTAAAAGAAGGAAAAGAAAAAAATCTGTAATTTTTCTTAATTGTTTTCTTATATCGCACTCTCTATAATAAATTTTGAAAGGAGATTGTATGAGAAAAAAAGGATTTACATTAATAGAGCTTTTAGCGGTTATTGTAATACTTGCTGTTATTGCTTTAATTGTAACACCAACTATTTTTAAAATTTTAGAAAATGCGAAAGAGGCAGCCAATAAAAGGACTGTAAATGGAATTATAAAGGGAGCCGATTTATATTATACAGAAAGTTTAATGGATGCAAGTATTGCGAGTAAATTTGATGGATTTACAAATGTCTTTAATGAAATTGAAGAAAGACTTAATCATAAACTAAATGAAAAAGGAAACCTTTATATTGACAAGGATGGAAATGTAGGCGTTTCTATTGTATTAGATGGAAAATGTTATAAAAAAGAATTTCAAAGTTCTGATATTTCTTCTTCCGATGATAAAGAAAATTGTTTTTTAACAAATGAAATTAAATCAAGTTATGCAATTTTTGGAGGAATTTATTTAGACAATTTTCGACAAGTTATAAAGACAAAGGATGGTGGATACTTAGCCATAGGAGACACCAATTCTCCTAAAGTTGGAACGCTATCAAGTCATGGAACAAAGATTAATTATGATGGTATTGTTGTAAAATTTGATCAAAAAGGAAAACAACAATGGTATCAAAATTATGGAGGAGAAGGACATGATTATTTTCATGCTACTTTAGAAGAGGAAGATGGATATTTAATTGCTGCAAAGGTAGATAATTTGGATGATAGATCCAATGTAGTCGTTGTAAAATATAGTAAAGAAGGAAAAAAAATAGAGGAAAAAACATTAATTACCTCAAAAGAATTATATTATATTGACCTATTAAAAAAGGAAAATAATTATTATTTAATTGTAACTGGTAGAGGAATAGATCCAAAAGAAAGCTCCGCTATTATGATGAATGTTATAAAGTATAATAGTAATTTCGAACAAGAATATGTAAAAGGATATACAGAAAGATATATGGATAGGGCAGAAAAAGCAATAATAAATTCCTCAGGAAATATGATCTTAGTAGGAATGGCCGATGGAAACTTAGGATTTTTAGAGGGAATTGATAAGAAGGGAAGTGGATTTTTACTAGAAATAAAGCCGGAAACAGGAGAAATTTTATCTATTACAACCGAAGATACTTTCACATTTACAAATGTAGTAGAGACAACGGATGGTTATATTGCAGTTGGATGGAATGGGATGGAAGCTGAAAGAGATGCAACGATTATGAAGTATGGGAAAATAAAAGAATCGAGTGGCAATTTACCCCTTCTTTGGAGTAAGACTTTTAGAGGATCTTCAAGTGAGGCGTTTCAGGCAGTAGCTGTACAAGAAGATGAAATTGTAGTAGTAGGTAGTAGCCAATCAAAAGACCAAGATATGAAAGATCTAAACCCAGATGGAATTATTACAGGAATCCTTATAAAATATGATCAAAGGGGGAATTTATTAGAAAAAAGAAAAATAGGGGGGAGTAAAGGAGAGAATATTCAAGATATTATCCCCATTGCAGATGGCTATATAATTGTTGGTTATTCTTTTTCATCCGATGGAGATATGTTTCCTTATCGCTATGGAAACAGCGATGCTTTTTTAATGAAAATAGATAAAAATTTAAATCCATTAAAGGATTTTAATTCGCAGATTTTTTTGGCAGACTCTGTAAAAACCCTAATAAAAAATTATGGGACTCATATTCCTTCTGTGGAAGGTGCTGAAACGTTAAAATTGTATACAACAAATGATCCTACAAAAGATCTAGGAAAGTGGTGTACAAGTCGATTAACGATAGATCCAAATTCAAACTATCAATCTGTTGTTTGCTTAAAACCTTTTAATGAAGGAGATAGTATTAGTCATTATTATCAAACCTTAAAAGAAAATCATCATAAAATAGATACAATTTCCTCAGACAATTGGATTTCTCTTGATTTTTATTACGGAAATGCAGGAAGTATCGAATTATCAAATATGAAATTAAAATTTGAGGGAAGTGATTATGTGACTTTTCAAGAAGCTGTAGATCTAAAGTATATTGAACCTCTTGTATTAATAGGAAGAGATGCTATTGAGCAATTTTCCTTTAGTAATAGCTATAATTTGTTAAGTGGAGGATCTTCAGGTATGGGATTTTTTCCTGGAATTGTAATAAAATTTAAGCCGAAAATAAAATTAACTGATTTTATTTATAATAGTTCTAAAGATACCGATTTAACACAGGGGCATTTCGGAATTTCAGAATATCGAAATTTTGATATTTCCTTGACTAAGACAAACTAAAGAATAAAAAGTTCTATAAGAAAGGCTTTTAACCTGTGCAAGGTTAATTTTTCTACATATGATAAGATAGATAAGGGGGATAAAATTATGTTTAACAGAAATTGTTGTTGTAATAGACAAATGTGGAATGCACCTGCAATGGGCGGATTTATGAATCAGCCAGTTCCAACACAAAGTGAATGCCCAATTACAGAACCAACGATTACAAAATGTGTAGAAAAAGAATTCTATCATCAAGTTCCACAAGTGTGATAATTTTTGATAGACTAAATAAGTTAAGAGAACATAAGTATAAATTTAAAGGCATTTAATAAGAAATGTCTTTTTCTATGGTATAATATTTATAGGTGATTTTGATGAAAGTGTTAAGCTTGACAGAACCTTTTGCAACTTTGATATATGAAAAAAAGAAGCTAATTGAAACTAGAAGTTGGAAAACAAATTATAGAGGAGAATTATATATTCATGCAAGTATGACTAAACCATCTAAAAATGACTTAGGTGATAAAGAATTAATGAGTTTAGTTGAAAATAAAAATATGAACTTTGGAAATATTATTTGCAAATGTAATTTAGTGGATTGCGTTTATATGACAAAAGAGTATGTAGAAGAAATGAAAAAGAATAACTGTCAAGAATATATTTGTGGTGAATACAAAGAAGGCAGATATGCCTGGATACTAGATAGTGTTGAACCTATAAAATTTATAAAAGCGAAAGGTCAACTTAATATTTGGGATTATTATAATGAATTTGAAATTATGAATTTAATGGAAAATATAGAATATGGTTGGCTTGATAAGGATAATAAAATTCATAATAATGTTGATAGCTCATTTTCTAATAATTATATTTTAAAAAAGCCTAAAGAAATCATAAAAAATAAGATCGGAAGAGCGTCGTGTAGGGAAAGAGTGTTCATCCTTGTG
>CAMSXY010000074.1 GCA_947065955.1 uncultured Caryophanales bacterium
GGTTGTTTTATCAAGTCTTGAAAATCGAAATTTTGTAAATTCTGTTCATTCTTTGGCTCAGAAAAAAGTATTAGCCGTTCGAAATACGAATATTTCAAAATATTTGTCGGATAATAATATTGAAGTAGAACTTTTTGATACGGTTAAAGATCTTTTAGATACTACTAAAAAAGATTCTATTCTTGCGCTTGATAAAGAAACCTATGATTATTATAGAAATACAAAACTTAAAAATTATAAAGTGGATTATGAAAAAAAAGTTGGAAAATATTATTTTGTATTCCGTGATATTACAAACAATGCTTCTTTTAATTCTTTTTTTCAATTTTATACTACATACTATCCATTAAATATTTTTAAAAACGAAGCTTTCTTAAATTTATCACAAATTAAAATAGCTAAACCAATATTTCCATTTGTTCTTGTAATTATAGGGGCTATAGCTATGATTATTCTTTTGTTAATTGGAATAAAACAATATCAAAAACCAACTACTAAAAAACAAAAAAATCTAACAAAGGAAGATAAATTACGTTATATTGATATGTTAACTTCTTTAAAAAATCGTAATTATTTAAATGATCACATTGAAAAGTGGGACGAAAGTGAGGTCTATCCTCAGGCAATTGTTATTGTAGATTTAAATAATGTTGCTTACATTAATGATAATTATGGACATACAGAAGGGGATAATGTCATCCGAGAAGCAGCTAATATATTAATTTTAAATCAGCTTCCCAACACGGAAATTATTCGTACCAATGGAAATGAATTTTTAATTTATTTAGTAGGGTATGATGAAAAACAAGTTGTATCTTATATTCGAAAATTAAATAAAAAATTTACAGAGCTTGCACATGGATTTGGAGCAGCTACTGGATATAGTATGATTTTAGATGGAATAAAAACAGTAGATGATGCAGTCAATGAGGCAACTTTGGATATGCGTAATAACAAAGAAGAAGCAAATAATTAGGAGGCCAAATGAACAAGATAAAAGAATATTTTGAAAATCTGATTTCCATTATTCGAAAACCAGAAATGAAAATATTACCAGGTCATTTAGCCTTCTTTCTTTTTCTTTCCATTGTTCCCATTATTACTTTAATTGTATATTTTGGAATGATTTTTTCAATTGGAACAGATTCTGTCTTGGATTTGGTTAATCGTCTTTTTCCAGAAGACATTGCAATGTTACTACAACCTTATGTCAATGATATGGGAATTGATATTCATACTATCCTTTTTATGATTACAGGTTTTGTGGTTGCTTCCAATGGACCGCATTCTATTATTATAACTTCAAATACACTTTTTCAACTTGAACACGCAGAGTACTTAAAAAGAAGGATTAAAGCTTTTTTTCTAACCATTTTATTGCTTTTTCTATTTTTATTTACTTTAATTTTTTTAGCTTTTGGAAATTCTATCTTTCAGTTTTTGATTTCTATCGAAGTATTAAGTACATTTCAGTTTCAAATATATATTATTTACTTATTTATTAAGTGGCCCGTTGCTTTTTTTCTTTTCTTTTTTATTATAAAATTAATTTATACATGGGCACCCGATAAAAGAATTCCCAGTCATTACGCAACCAAGGGAGCTGTTTTTACAACCGTTGGGTGGAGTTTAGTATCCGTTATTTATTCTTATTATGTTATTAATTTTAAAAGTGAAAATATTTTTTATGGGGCTCTTTCAAATATCATCGTTATTATGATGTGGGTGTATATTCTAGCTTATATTTTAGTCATTGGAATTGCTATTAATACAAGTGAATATCACTTAGATAAAGAATTAATCGAGAAAAAGATAAATAATAAGGAAAAAAATGGGCATACTGAAACTGTACATATATAATTACCAATATGTGCAAAAAGACCACATAAAGTACCCAAAATCGTTTAACAGAGAACGAAAACGTATTTATTTAGGTAATGGGTGCTACTTTATAAAAAAAGACAGATTGTTTCAAAACGATCTGTTTTTTTAAAACAAAAAATGGTATAATGATTATAGTTGTATGGAGGTTTTTTATGGCAAAAAATAAAAAAAGAAAAGAAGAAAAGAAGAAAACAGGTGGATATTCTTTAGAACTTAAAGGAATTGGTCTTGTCCTCCTTTCCATTATTGGTTGCTGTAAGTTTGGACTTGCTACGAAATTAATCAAGGGTTTTTCGAGTTTTTTAGTAGGAAGTTGGTGGGGACTTCTTGTTTTACTTGTTGGTGCTATTGGTATTTATATTATTATTAAAAGAGAAAAACCTGATTTTTTCACTTCCAAATTAGTGGGTTTTTATGTAATTGTTTTGGGGGTTTTAATTCTTTCACATACAGGATATATTAAAAACGTATCGGAAATAAATGGACAAGAATTACAAGGATTTGAAATTGTAAAGGAAACCATTAATAATTTAATGGGATTTATTAACAATATTGTTGAAATTCAAGGTGGAGGAATTATTGGTGCTATTTTTTCTGTTTTGTTTGTAGCAGTTTTAACTATTGATGGATCTAAAGTTGTTTGTATTGCGTTAATTATTTGTGGAACGATTATGTTTACAGGGGTTACTATTTATGATGCCTTTAAATGGTGGAAAGGAAAGATGAAAAAGGTTATTCATATAAAAGAACACCATAAAGAAAAACAAGAAATTGTACAAAAAGAAAAACAATATGAACAGGATAATAAGATTGTTGTATCGAGTGTTGATGAACTTATTCATATTACAGAAGATCCAAAAGAAGAGCTAAAAGAAGAAAAAAAAGAGGAGAAAATTGAGATAGAAGAAAAAGAAGAAGATATTTTATCGGAAGAAAAAAAAGAGGCTTATACGTTTCCTCCTTTATCTCTTTTAAATAAACCGCAAAAAGCGAAAACTTCAGAAAGTAGTGAAACGATTTCCAATAATGTAAAAATTTTGGAACAAGTTTTAAGAGATTTTTCCATTGAAGGAAAGGTTGTTGCTATCAATCCAGGACCAACTGTTACACAGTATGAAATGGAGATTAAATCGGGAACTCGTTTAAATAGGGTTTCTGCAATTCATAGTGAAATTGCTCTTGCTCTTGCTGCTAAGGATGTTCGTATTCAAACACCAATTCCAGGAAAATCTACCATTGGAATTGAAATTCCAAATCGTGTGACTTCTATGGTAACAGTAAGGGAAATTCTAGAATTGATTCCTTCTAATATGAAAGATAGTAAATTGTTGGTAACTTTAGGTAGAAATATTATGGGGAAACCGGTTTTTTGTGAGATCAATAAAACACCTCATCTTTTGGTAGCAGGATCTACAGGAAGTGGGAAATCGGTTTGTATCAATAGTATTATTGTATCTATTTTAATGCGAACAAAACCTGATGAAGTAAAACTTGTTTTAGTGGATCCTAAAAAGGTTGAACTTTCTATGTATAATGGGGTTCCTCATCTTTTAATACCTGTTGTTACGGATCCCAAAAGAGCTAATATTGCCTTAAAAAAAATCGTGGTTGAGATGGAAAGACGATACGATATGTTTAGTGAAAGTGGTACTAAGAATATTGCAGGTTATAATGCTTATGTGGAGAGTGAAAACAAAATAAGAAGTAGTGATAATCAATTGCGACATCTTCCTTTCATTGTGGTTATTATTGACGAACTTGCTGATTTGATGTTGGTTGCTGCTAAAGAGGTTGAAGATTCTATTATGCGGATTACACAAATGGCAAGAGCTGCAGGAATTCATTTAATTGTTGCAACGCAAAGACCTTCAACGGATGTTATTACTGGTGTTGTAAAAGCTAATATTCCTTCGCGTATTTCTTTTGCTGTTTCTTCAAGTATTGATTCAAGAACGATTTTAGATATGGTAGGAGCTGAAAGGTTACTTGGAAAAGGGGACATGCTTTTTTTACCCCAAGGAGAAAATACACCTATTCGTGTACAAGGAACTTTTTTATCGGATGAAGAAATTAAAAGTGTAGCAGATTACACAATATCACAGCAAAAAGCCCGATATGATGAATCTTTCGTTATGGATGAAGAGGAAATGCATGCAACTACTATGAATGAAGAGGAAGATTATGAGGAACCTCTTTATAACGAAATTGTTGAATTTGTTGTAACGCAAGGAAAAGCAAGTGCTTCCTTATTACAAAGACGATTCCGTCTTGGATATAATAGGGCAGCTAGGTGTATTGATCTTTTAGAGGAAAGGGGAATTATTGGTCCTAATAATGGTTCCAAACCAAGAGAGGTTTTAGTAAAATTAGAAAGTAAAGAGGAGTAGTTTTATGTGTGATTCAACTATAAAAAGAACAATTTTTTCTACTTATTGTCTTCAGTTAGAGGATAAGATGACAAAAGAAAGAGTGCATATTCCTATAAAAAATCGTTTGTTAGAAAAACCAACAGAGCAAATTGAACTTTCGGAAATTGATCGAATGACATCTCAATTTAAAAATGAAGAAGAATTTTTAAAGGAAGTTGTAAAGAGTGGTATTGTGAAACATACCCATTATAAAGTTTTTATTCAACGAATTAAAATTACAAAAGAAGGTTCTCAAAATTTAGGACGTGTTTATTACCCTATTTATAATTCTAAAGAGATTCACCAAATTTCTAATCAATTATTTAAAAGTCAGAGTCGTGATGTACAAGCTCTTTTTGTACAAAGGGTTTTTCAAGAAATGGCTAGAATTATGCCTACTTTTGTTGAATTAGAAAAGGACTCTGTTTTAGATCAAAGTTTTAAAAAATTATGGTTAGAGTATCAAAAGAAGTATCTTAGAGCAAATTTTATACCGAGTTCCTATATGATGGAGAGAAATCAAATTCTTTCCTCTCTAATCGAAAAACTATCACAATATCGTATTATTCGTGGTTTTTATCTTTTTAAAAAATTACGAGAAGGGTATACTCCTTCTTATGTTTTTCTGGATACTTCTGAAAAAGAGGAACCTATAAATCCAGCTTTTAAAGTCTTGGAGGAATATAATATTGGGTTACCTGGTTGTGATTGTTGGGATCGTGAAGAACTTTTGTATTGGACGGATCAGGAACTTGCAGCAGCCTATGGGAGAGCGGAGAAAGTTTTAACAAAATAATTCTAAAAATATTTTAGGTTGTATAATATAATTCCTTTGAAAAGGGATGTTTATTGTACAATCTTTTTATTTTTTATAAAAGTATAAAAAAAGAGAAATTTTAAAATTTCCTTTTTTATTTTATTATAATTTAAATTTTTAATTTTAGAATATTGAAGCAGTAAAAATTTAATTTCCAAGCATTAAGCGTACAACTTCTCCTTCATAAATACGGACTCCTGCCTCAGGAGATTGATAAATGACTTTTTCTCCAGAACCTGAAAACTCTACTTTAAATTTTCCTAAAGCCTTTACAGCTTCTTTAGAGTCCATTCCTACAACATTTGGAATATCATAATATACACGATCTAAATAATTATATTCTTTTTCACTCCAACCCTCTCTTTTTTCAATTTTCAAAATATCAATACAATCTAAAAGAACATTTCGAGCAATGGGTGCAGCTACCGTTCCTCCATATTGCGTTACTCCTTTTGCATTGTCGATTGCAATATAAACAACAACTTGAGGGTCGTCTGCGGGAACAAATCCCATAAAAGATACAATATAATTTCCTACCATATAGTGTCCGTCTTTTACTTTTTGAGCGGTTCCTGTTTTTCCACCTACGCGATATCCATCAATAAAGGCAGGTCTTCCAGTTCCGTTGGTAACGACACTTTCTAAGGTATGTCTTACTTTTTCACTGGTTTCTTCACTAATTACTCTTCTTACAACTGTTGGATTGTTTTGTTTAATGACTGTATTGGTTTCGGGTTCGTTTAAACTTTTTACAACATAGGGTTTATAAAGGATTCCTCCATTAATTGCAGCACTAACTGCGGTTATTTGTTGAATGGGTGTTACAGAAACTCCTTGCCCAAAGGCAGTGGTCGCAAGTTCTACAGGACCCACACGGTCTAAATTGAAGATAATTCCGCTACCTTCTCCATTTAAATCAATTCCTGTCTTTTTTCCAAATCCAAAACGATCAATATATTCAAAAAGCGTTTCTTTTCCTAATTTTTGTCCAAGAACGACGAATCCAGGGTTACAAGAGTTTTCTACTACTTCTAGAAAACTTTGATCTCCGTGTCCTCCATGGTTCCAACAATGTAGGTTTGCAATTTCTACTTT
>CAMSXY010000075.1 GCA_947065955.1 uncultured Caryophanales bacterium
ACAAGGATGAACACTCTTTCCCTACACGACGCTCTTCCGATCTATAATTTTCTTGTATCATTAAAAAGTGTACACATATCAATTTTATAATTCATTTTCTCTCTCCTATTCATTTTGTAAATTTTGATTTTTGTTTTTTGATGGCATCATGCCATATATTTGTTCAAAAAAAATTAATGGATTATATCTATATATATTTAACAATTCAATAAATAGTCCTACATCCATCGCTTGAGGATTATTTTCATATTTTCTATATGTCTCTCTATGAATACCAAGTTTATTTGCAATTTCTTCTAAAGAAAGCATATTTTCCCCTCTTAAGCCCTTTAATTTTTTTGAAATTAATTCGTTTAAATTCAATATTCTACCTCCTATCTACTTTTAATTATACTATGACATTTTGCCATTGTCAATATTTTTTTGGCAATTTGTCATTTTCTAGTTGCAAATAGCCTTTTTTTATTATATAATTGGAAAGAAGGAGGAATTATGGAATCAATTTTCAATTATACAAATACCAATGTTAAATTTTTAAGAGAACAAAAAGGAATATCCCAAGGTACATTATCTGATAATCTAAATATAGATCAATCAACATTAGCAAAATGGGAAAATAATACTAGACAAATAACTTTAGAATGGTCTATTAAAATTGCTGAATACTTTGATGTTCCAATCGGAGATTTTATTGCAAAAGACTTAAGATTATTGAAATCCATTCCAAAAAACAAATATGATGACAAAATCAAAGAACTAGAAACAAAAAGTGGTATCAAGATTTCATATTCCACGGAGAAACCTTTAACGCAAGAGGACTACCTAGATATTAATCAACTCGTTTTAGAGGCTATGAAAGAACAAAAGAAAGAGAATAAAGAAAAGGAATAAAAATGTTTAAAAGAAAATTATATTACAATGATTTGCTGAAACTAATCATAAAAATAGGTTATGATAGATATTTAACATTAAATAATGCATTAAAAGAAGAATACTCTTACGATGAAATTTATTTTTATTTGCTTTGGCAAAATATTAATTGTTTTATCTTTCAACGAATGTTAAAATTTAAGAATATTTTGCCTCAACAAACTGACGTTTTTAAGGACGTTTATCCACTAATATTTGAAAACATTATAACCAATTTTGAAGATGACATGTCTATGGTTTTTATTAATATCACACTTGACTTGTTAGATATTTGGAAAGATGATGATGACACAAATTCTCATAGAGAACTCAACAGAACTTCAAATTATTTAGTAAATGAAATGTTAGAATGTAAAGATAATGAGAATACTGATTTAAAATTGTTCCTTTCGCAATATGTTACTGATTGTCACTTTGAAAATAAGGAGATAATTAATAAATTTAAAATAATTAATTAAGTTAAAACTTGCTAGTACAGAAGTTTTAATATAGATATTTTGTATTAGTGAGGAGGTGTGATGTATGACTTGCCCAAAATGTAACAGCGAAAATGTGAATATTCAAGTTATAAACGAACAAAAACTTGTAACTAAACATCATGGAATACTATGGTGGATATGTATAGGTTGGTGGTGGATATTTGTTAAATGGATATTTTTAACTGTACCAGCATTAATCTTTGCTATATTTGTTGGAAAAAGAAAAAAAATTAAAAATGTTACAAAGAAAAAAGCTGTATGTCAAAATTGTGGAAACGTTTTTAATTTGAATTAAATCTTGAACAAATTAATCTAAATATTAGGTTCGATTTTAGAACCATGTCATTTTAAATAAGGTTATGCTGTGGAATGTACAAAAAAAGTAAATAGCACATTGGGTGTTGACAAATATCATGTTTATATTGTAAAATGTAAGTGTGATTGATCTCTGGTTACCCGTGCGGGCCAGAGACTTTTTTGTTATTTGAGGTGATTTATGAAAGAATTTAAAACTTATTCCGAGCAATTAGAATTATTAAAAAGTAGAGGTATCATCGTTGAAGATGTCGATTTTGCCCTAAAAAAATTGAAAGAAGAAAATTACTTTAACATTATAAATGGATACAAAGATCTCTTTTTAGATAAAAATTCGGTAGAAGAACGATACATAGAAAATGTAAAATTCGAAGAAATCTATGCTCTATATGATTTTGATAGAGTTTTAAGAAACATATTGTTTAAGCCAATATTAAAAGTTGAAAGTATATTAAGATCACTAATTGCCTATAATTTTTCTGAAAAATATGGTCAAGATAATTATTTAAAATTTTCCAATTTCGAATTTTATGATAGTAACTTTTATAATAAAGAAATGGTTGATAACAGAGCGATGATGATTCAAAAACTTTTAGCGAATTTGCAATCTGATATTGCCTCATCTATTTCAAAAAAGGCTTATATTAATCATTACGTTGTCAATTATGGTTTTGTTCCTCTTTGGGTACTAGTTAATGCTATCACAATAGGAAGATTAAGCCAATTTTATACATTAATGAAACAATCTGAAAGGGTTAAAATTGCTCAATATTGGAATGTTCAAGAAAAAGATTTAAAACAATATATCAAACTTTTAGCATTTTATAGAAATTTGTGTGCTCATGATGAACGTATTTTCAATTCCTCATTAGATGATTTTTTTATTAACGATACAATATATCATGAAAAAATAGATGTTGAGAAAAAAGATGGAAGATACATAAAAGGGAAAAACGATTTATTCGCATTGATTATAGTATTAAAAATATTATTACCCAACGACGATTTTGTAAATCTTACTAACAAGCTCTATGGTAGAATGAAAAGTTTAAGTTTAAAAATTAATAGTATAGACCCAAACATTATTTTTGAAAGTATGGGTTTTCCCATACATTGGAATAAAATAAAAGAGTCCTAAGCCCGCACGGGTAACTTAGGATCATTAAATATTATGCTTCATTACTAGAAAATAATACATCCATTCACAAAAAAACGTTCTATTTTTAATCAAAAACCGATTTCATACATGAATTTGCCTATCTTATACATGAATGTGAGACAAAATTTAAAAAATTTGGTATTCTGTTTTTGAGGTGAAAAAACAGAATGAAATATGAAGTAAAATATATTGAACTAAATAGTAACTTAAACTATTTATGCTTAATAATTGAAAACAAAACATTTATATTTATTAACAAAAAAAAGACTACATCCGGTGCAACGGACATAGTCAAAATGTACAGAAATTAATCCCTCCTCAGAGATCTTTTTTCTGTACACTCATTGTAACAAAAATAACATTTTTTTGCAACAAAAGGAGTGATTTTAATGAAATTCCCAAACGGGTATGGCAGCATTACCAAACTTTCTGGTCGAAGAAGAAAACCATATCAAGTTCGAATTACACTTGGCTGGAAAGATGATGGTACTCAAATTCGTGCTACAATAGGCACTGCTTCGACGAAACCAGAAGCATTACAAATATTATCATCTTATAACAAAGACCCTTATGACGTTGATATGAGAGATATTACATTTAAAAATTTATATGATAATTGGATTAAAATAAAAGAACAAGAATATAACAATAATAAAATTTCTATAAAGTCTATAAATAGATATAAAAATGCTTATAAATATTACAAGAATATAGAAAAGAAAAAATTTATAGATATCAAATATAATGATTTGCAATTTATTATAGATAATTGTCCACATGGATATTCAACAAAAAGCGATATTAAAGTATTATATTCCCTTCTATTTGAATATGCTAGTAAATTAGAATGTCCTTTAACCCAAAATCCATCAAAATTTTTAGAATTGGGAGAACAAATAAAATCTACAAAGCATAAAAACTTTACAGATGAAGAAATAAAAATTCTTTGGAACAATCTTGATATTGAATTTGTTGGGGCAATCCTTATAGGAATTTATACAGGTGCTAGACCTTCAGAATTATTAAAAATAAAAGAAATACACTTTGAAAATCGTTATATGATTGGGGGAATTAAAACTAAAGCAGGAATAGATCGAATAATTCCTATTAATGAAAAAATAGCTAGTTTAGTACAAGAATATTTAATTGAGGGGAAATTAAAAATTTCTTATCAAGCTTATAAAAAAAGATTTAATAAAATTATGGAAACATTAGAAATGGATCATACACCACATGACGTTCGACACACTTTTGCCACAAAAATGCACGAATTAAAAGCAGATCCACTCCATGTAAAACTTATTATGGGCCATGCCGATGAAGACATCACAACAGGTACGTATACACATGTCTCAATATCAGAACTTATAAAAACGGTTAATCTTATGTAACTGTTTTTATTTATAGTTTTTTGTCACCTTTTTGTCACCTACCACAAAAATCTATGACATATTTTGAATATAATTTATCAAATTTCAAATTCATGAATTCGACTTTCAGGAATCATTAAATCATCAAAAAACCGTTGAAAATCAACGGTTAATTTCATATGGTGCCCCAGAAGGGATTCGAACCCCTGACCTCTGCCTTAGAAGGGCATTGCTCTATCCAACTGAGCTACTGAGGCACACCGTTCTTTAAAAGAACAAATAAATTATACTATAAAATTTATTCATTTTCAATACTTTTCAGAACGGTTTTGTAAATTTCTTCATTATCCACATGGATTACAACTTGTTTTACATCATAATTATCCTGCACAGAAAGACAAATCGTATAAATAACCTCTTCTAAAATATTTTTACTATCTGCGTCACTAAAAATATACTCATTAAAATACAAATCCAATATATTATTTTCAAGTGTCGTTTCCAAAAGTTTCGTATTACTATTTAAATAACTCATCAAATTTGTATTATAGATAGGAGAACTTTTCAAACTTTCTACAATAATTTGAATTTTTTCACGATCATCATTTACATATTTTGTAACAGGGACATAATAAGTATCTTCATTATATTTATTTAGATAATAAATAGTCACCGAAGTAATATCATGCATATCAGAAAAATCATACTGCTTATTAATTCCAAAATTACGATTTAATGTACTAGGAAGCGTTATATTGGATTGGGGAAGTTTCGATAAAATAACATTATCTACATAAATAATTACATTGGAAACTCCTTCAATACTTGTCAATGTATACACGATTGCTTCCACCATTTTTTCCTCTAATTCCTTAGGAATATCTAAAAGTTCTTTTGAAAAATTAATTTTCAAAACACCCGATTCAAATTTCGCATTTAATACTTTAACATCGGAAGGTAGGATAGAACGAAATCCACTTGGAATTTTATCTTCCCCACTTCCCCCTTGAATCAAGATTTCCATAAGTTCACAAGCTCTTTTTTCAATATCTGTTTGATCACTTGTAACAGCAACACTTGTAAGAGCTAAATGATTATTTTGATCCAGCAAAAAAATAGAAGAAATAATCTGCGATTTATCAACATAAGATAAATCTTGCTTTAAATTTTTAAGTTCCCTATCCTGATTGGTAGGAACCAAATAAATTAATAAAAGAGCAAATAAGGCAACTGTCGAAATAATAATTTTTCTTAAGGATATTTTCTTTAACATAATCCACCTCTACATAACTCTATGAAAAAAAGGCAAAATAAATGCCTTTTTAAAGTACAATTTCTCCAAGTTTTAAAAGTTCTACAACTGCACCAGCACGACCCTTTACACCTAGTTTTTGAATAACATTCGAAATATGATTACGAACCGTTTTTTCACTGATTTTCAACTTATCTGCAATTTCAAGAGTTGTATAATTTAAAATCAACAATTCAAAAACTTCTTTTTCTCTTTTTGTTAATATTCCCTTTGTCATGTTTCCCTCACTTCCTAGTTGGATGGTTTATACTTTCTCATATTATTGTATTCAACAATCTCTTTTCGGTGTGGGAATTTAAAAAAAAATAACCGAAAAGGTTATTGAAATTTAACCGTAGATCGGAAGAGCGTCGTGTAGGGAAAGAGTGTTCATCCTTGTGTA
>CAMSXY010000076.1 GCA_947065955.1 uncultured Caryophanales bacterium
CACAAGGATGAACACTCTTTCCCTACACGACGCTCTTCCGATCTTAGAAAGTCCTTTTTCATGAAAGGATATATGAAAAATCCCATAGGTTAATTTTGAAGAAACGCTTCTTAAATCACTTTTTAAACTTCGGCATCCTTTCGAGATCACACCTATAATCCCGTGTTCCTTGGTCATAACCTGTAAAATTTTACTCGTTTCTTTATAATCCATTTCACTTACTACAATTCCAATTATTTCTTCTAACATCCCATATCCTTCTTTATTTTTTTCTTGCTTCTTCTTTGTATTTTACATAATACTCAATCTTTCCTGTATTTTCAAATAAATCCCATAATAATTTTTTCATTTTTCATCACCTATTATCATAATGGTTCAAAAAGTAAATTTTTATTCAAAATCTTTAAAACCAAATTCTTGTAAATATTTTTCTTTATCTCTCCAATTTTTTATGGTCTTTACAAATAGGTTTAAATAAACGCGTTTTCCTAAAAAAACTTCCAGTTCTTTTCTAGATCGAATTCCGATTTCTTTTATTTTCGAACCTTGTTTTCCAACTACTATTTTTTTTATAGAATCTCTATCTACAATAATGGAAGCATCTATTACATAAGATTCTTTTTTTCTTTCAATATTTTCTATAATACAAGTAAGAGAATGTGGAACTTCCTCTTCCGTTAATTGAAATACTTTTTCTCGGATTATTTCTGCGATTAAAAATTCTGTTGGACGATTGGTGTAATCTTCCTTTTCATAATAAAGAATATCGTCTTTTAAATATTTTTTTATAACCTCTATCAAAGTTTGAATATTTTCTTCCTTTAAAGCGGATACAGGAACAATCTCCTCAAAAGGATAGATATCTTTATATTTCTCAATTTTTAATAAAATTTCTTCTTTTTTTATTTTATCAATTTTATTCAAAACTAAAACAATTGGTTTTTGGGTTTCTTTTAACTTCTCTAAAATAAAAGAGTCTCCTTTTCCAAATTCTTCCTTAATATCTATTAAAAATAAAAGAAGATCTACATCTCTCATTCCAAAATAGGCTTGTCTATTTAAGTAATCTCCTAATTTATGATTGGGTTTATGAATTCCTGGAGTATCCATAAAAATAATCTGTGTATCTAAATCATTATAAATACCCTCAATTTGATTTCTTGTCGTTTGGGGTTTATTCGATACAATAGCCACTTTTTTCCCTATAATGGCATTCATTAAGGTGGATTTCCCTGCATTGGGTCTTCCTATTAATCCAACAAAACCGGATTTCATTTTAAATCCTCCTTAGAAAAAGGATAAGGACACACCTCTTTTACAAAGTGTTGTTCTTCCTTTCCATCATTGGACATAAAAACGATTTTACACTCTGGATCCATAAATTCTACAATCACTTGTCTACATAAAAAACAACAAGAACTTGTTTTTTCATGATCGCACATAATATAAAGTTCTAAAAAATCCTCTTTTTTATATCCTTCACTGACTGCTTTTAAAATAGCGCATCTTTCGGCACAAATTGTTGCTCCATAGGAAGCATTTTCAACATTGACACCTGTAAATTCTTTTCCATCCTTCATGCGTACAATAGCCGCTACTCGAAAATGGGAATAAGGGCTATAAGAATTTCTTAATAAATTAAATAATTTTTCCTTCATTTTTTCTCCTTAATACTAGAAATTTTTCTTTTCTTTTTTCTTTTTTTTGCCATAATTCTAATTTTTCAAAAATTTCAGTTATTTTTGAAATAGAAAAAGAAGTTTCCATTCTTTTTCCATTTTCTTCTGTAAGCAAAATTTGAAAATAGGGTCTTTTATAACAAATTTCGATGGTCACTTTATTCTGTTCTAAATAATCGTATAAGTTCGGGTAAGAATTCTTATATTTTTCTTTAAAGTCTTCAAAACGAAAGGCATTTGCATCGTCAAAAGAGGTTTCTTTTTCCCCAAAATATCCAAATAAATATCTTTCATTTAAACTCATATAACAATGAAATCCAACTACAAGGTTATACGCTAGAATATCCAAAAAAGAATGGGGCATTTGATAATCTAAAAAAGTTTTTTGAAAAATAGGCGCAATCTTATGCATAAATCATCTCCCATATTCTAGGTAAAAACAAAAATAATCCCACAAAAAAGGCAGTTAAAGCAAAAACCATCACAGCAGAAGCAGCTGTATCTTTCGCAATCTTTGCAAGAGGATGAATCTCCCTTGAAACCAAATCGATGGTTGCCTCAATCGCTGTATTGATTAATTCCGCTCCAATCACAAGACCAATCAAAAGAAAAAGAATAATCCATTCTAAAGTAGAAATTTGAAAGAAAAATCCAAGAAAAAGAACCAAAATGGATACTAAAATATGAACCGTTAAATTTTGTTCATAACGAAAAGCATATTTTAATCCGTCAAAGGCATAGGTAAAACTTTTGAAAAATCTTTTGAAACCTCTTTTTTTATTTCTTGATTCCATATGAATCTAAAATCCTCTCTTGTAGTTCAAACATAATTTTTTCGTCTTGTTCCTTCTTATGATCATATCCTAAAAGGTGTAAAAACCCATGGATGGTTAAAAAGGAAATCTCCCTTAAAAAACTATGCCCATATTCTTTTGCCTGTTCTTCTGCTTTTGGAATCGATATATAAATATCTCCCAAAAGACGAAAATCATAGTGAATATCTTGATAATCTTCCAAAGCAAAGGAAATTACATCGGTTGTTTTATCGATATTTCGATATTCCCGATTTAGCTCTCTTATTTTTTCATTATCTACAAAAATAACATTAAAAATTAAAGAATCTAAATTTTGATAATTGATTGCATAATCAATTAATTTTCTTATTTCTTCTGTTTCTTTTATTTCCTCGCTTGTTGTATTAATAATTTCTACTTGATTCATATCTTCACCCATATATTAATATTTCCAATATATATAATTAATCCTACTAAAAGTAATATAAGTATTATATTATAGATAATTGTTTTTTTCAAGCAAGAAGGAATATGGTTTCTAATTTTTAAAGTTAATAAATAACTATAGTACCCAATAAGACCTCCTATAATATTTAAAAAAATATCATCAATATCAAAGACACGTCCAATTACCAATTGAACAGTTTCAATCGTAATGGAGGTTAAAAAGGAAAGGATAAATACGCTTGTCCCTTTTTCTAATTTAAGAAAATACCCTAGAAAAAATCCATAGGGAGCAAACATGATGACATTTCCAACAACGTTTTTAAAAAACAAATGACTTCCAAAAGGATAACGAAACATTTCTTTAAAAGGAACAAAATTGGAAGTTGACCAACTGACATCTTGAAAAGTAACTACATAGAAAAGACACATAATATAAACTACAAAAAGAAGCATCATTAACTCTTTATAAAAAATAAATCTTTTTTTATTTTTTATAAAATAGGTAATCCGCATTAAAATTAAAATTACACTACAAATTAAAATCATTGGCCACGTTTCTTTAAAAATATCGATAAATGCACTTCTTAACATAGTTATTCCTCCGAAGGTTCTATTTTTATAAAAGAAGTAATATTTTCATACACAGTAAAAAATACTTCTACTTTTATTGTACTCTCATTTATCGTAATTTTCAAATTTTTTTGACTAATAATATATTCGTCTTCTTTTAAAGTCTCTTCTAACCTTTTTCTAGAAAGTTCTAAGGCTTTGCTTACAGCTTCTTCTTCTGTATATATTGCATCGATAATTTCAGTTTCCCTTTGTTTTTGTTTCGAAAGTTGAATAGGAAGAAGGGGACTTTTTAAAAGGAGTGTTTCTTCTATTAACTTTGTTTTAAAAGGATGTAAAGTTAAATCAAAATTTTTATTTAAAAAGCGAAGACTGTATACATTTTTTTGTCTTCCTGTTTCTTTTACTTCATAATACGTTAAAGGATATTCTACGGAAGTTTCATACCAAACCTCTCCGAATACTTCTCCATCTGCTCGAACTGTGTTTTTTAATTCTTCATTTAAATAAATCTGTCCGCTAATGATTGTGTCTCCTTTTTTTACATAATCATTTAGATTTCGAACAATTTCTCCAGAACGTGCTACTACTTTTTTTAAAATGGCGTCTTTACTTGCGACAATATTTCCTTTTTCAGTATCTTCTTTTATATCAACAATTTTTCTTTCCTCTACACGAATGATGTATTTAACTCCAACATTTTCAATTTCCAACCATTCTATTTTATCTTTATATTTTTCTATAATTTGTTTTTTTATTTGTTCAATTTGTTGAAAACTTTTTTTAAAACTTTTTTCGTAAATTCCATGTTCTTCTAATTCTTTTAGAATTAAATGACGAATATCTTTATTCGTGTGAATGACTTCAATTTCAAAAATAATATTGCTTAAAAATAAAAAAAAGGAAAATCCTATCAAAAGGAAGAAAAAAAGAACTTGATTTTTTTTCATAAAGTTTTTTATTTTATGCATTCCATAATAATCTAAAGTTGTGATCTCATAAATACTTTTTAATTCAACCACTTTTTCGTAATCTTTTTCATAAATAAGAATATCTGCTTCATTTCGATTTTTGTATTTCACTTTTAAAAGTTCTATATTACTGGAAATAACTTTTTTTAAAAATCGATCAATATTTCTTCCTGTAATCTTTATTTTAATCTTATTTTTTAGTTGAAATAAAAATTTATTTTTCATATTTTCTTCCTTTCTTTTGAAAGTTCACTTTATTATATTTCTAGTTATAAAATTTTATGTAAAACATTATTTTAACTCAATATTTTGAATATTTCCTTCGATTAAGATTTCATCTTTTAAAAGTTTGGATACCACAAGATTTTCTCCATATACAAAAATTTCCCCCTCTTTGTATTTGACTTGCACTTTGTTTCGATCAAAATGTCCAATATCTGTATAGTTTACAATATTTACTTTGTTTTTCAAAACATTTAAACGAAAGTCGTCTTCTAATATAAAGGAACGAATATTTTTTATTGGATTCATACTCTCACCTTCTTTAGTATATGTGTCAAGACTTTAAAAAAGTATTTATCTATAAAAAAAGAACTATTCGAAATAGTAAATCTTTATTGATAGTAGTTAATTTATTTTTATAATATCTAGTAGTTTTCTTAAATTCCTTTACTTTTAATTTTTTTTATCACTACCCTTAATACCTCTTTCTAATTCAAAGCCTGCCTCTCTTAACTCACCCTGTATTTCGAAAATATCATTTTATTGACTAAAATGATAGATATCCCTTGTAATTTTGATAAATGAATATGATCTTTGCTATACTGCTTTTTAGAAATAGTAAATCTTTCAGGATTTGTTCTTTTATCTAATTTTTTTAACAAGTGGTAAAGCTACACAATGAATATGAGGTTTTAATTCGTCCATGTATATTGTTGGATATAATTTCTTTCTTATAACCTAAATCGTTGTAAACAAAATCCATACAATTATTAGCCCATTTCATTATTTCATCTTTACGCATATTATCCAAAAATTTATGTGTTGCAGCAAACATAAGTTCATTAGCTACAACACTTTTAGATTTATTTAACATTTCCTGAACGGTCTTTTTCCGTTCAGGACGTTCAGTTTTCATTTGTTCATTATGCTCTTTCTCATAATCTTTTACAAGCAAATTAAAAACCTTAACATACTTCTCTGCTAAGGTTTTTAATTATATATTATTTTTGGTTAACTCTATTTGATAAGTTTAGCTTTGCATTTTTTTCTTATGTTTAAGAATCCTATTTACGATACTTCTTTATTAGTTTAAGTTATTTTTATTAAACTTGTAATTTTTTTATTGTTAATACAAGTCCTCTTACTGTTGTATATTTTACTCCACCACTTGTAACAAGTTGAATTTGAACATTTTTTGCTTAGATCGGAAGAGCACACGTCTGAACTCCAGTCACCCAAGTCTAT
>CAMSXY010000077.1 GCA_947065955.1 uncultured Caryophanales bacterium
TCTTTAAAATTTCTTTATTAGACATAAAGTACCTCCCATAAATATTACAACAATTATACTACTTTTTAGCAATATGATCCACCTAGTTATAATAATTAAATAGAAAGAAAATCTTATAAAAATCATAATACTTAAAAGTGTAGGATGAAAATTTTGTGTATTATATACAATCAATTGAATCGAATACAATAAACTAAATTGTATTTGAATAGTAACCTAGTTAATCTTTTTCTTTTAAATATTCTTCTAAATCTTTAAACTTAATTTTATTTTGCTATCCATTTATAAATATACCATCACATTCATCGAATAACAAATATTCGTCGCTATTAACTTCTAAAATATGTGTCTATGTGTAGGCGATATTAGTATTTTTAATATTGAGAATGCTTGTATTAAATAATTCGTATTTAATACAAGTAAACCTACATATTATATCTACCTTTTTTCTTAATTTTCCATTTATTATAAGTTCTTTAATTTCTAGTATCATATAATTACTCTCACTTTCATAAACAAAAAAACTAACATTTCTGTTAGCACTTTATTACTCATCCAAACAAAAAATTCAAGTATCAATTCAATCTGGTTCCCTAAAAAAGGACGCACAACAACTTTTGAAGATTATAATTATCTTGATTATATCAAATCAATTATATCTGCAAAATGGCTTGTTCCTTTCTCAACTATTTTTATTTTATTTAGTTCAATCAATTGATCTATTAAAAATAAATAAATCCAATCTCCTGCATTGTTAATAACTCTTTTTATCATGCAATCAGCAATTAAATTTGCTATTGTGTATGATCCTTCTTCTCTTAGAATATTTAGAATATTATCATAATAATCAGCATATTTTTTGTTTTTAACTTTTCCCTTATCAAGCACTCTAAGTTCACTATTTATTTTAACTAAATTCTCCCAGTGATTGGAAAGTAACTGTATCTCCTCTTCAGATAATGAACTTTCATAATTTAATAAAGATTCAATTTCTTTATAATCTAAAGCATTAATACTCCATATACCCTTATAATCACTAGAAAAAATAACACTAATTTTGTTTGTTTTATCTTTTAGAAAGTTACATAAAAATAATAATAGCATATAGTCATCAGCATCCTTTTTAGAAGACCATATTCTAATTTTAATATCACTGTTAACATTATCCAATAGTTCATTTAAAGATTCAATATAACTATAATTGCTATCATGACAACATTCTCTTAAAAAATCTGAGTGATTTTCTTTAATATCTCCAACAGATAATCCCATCCCAAGAGAATAAATTGTATAATCCCTTATTTTTTTGCTTATGTAATATTGTTTTAAACTTCCTGCTCCACCAAGACTTTCACAAATATCAATCATTTATTTATCACATTATCTGAATCTTTGAACCATGCACACGTTCATTGAAGATGTCAATATACAAGTATGTTTTTTACTAAATTGACAGAATCTTTCATTTCTATAAATATTCTATCATAAAATTATACATATTAAAACTCGAACCCTTATATTTTTTAAAGTTCGAGTATCAATCCAATCTGGTGCCGACTATAGGACTTGAACCTACGACCTACGCGTTACGAGTGCGTTGCACTACCAACTGTGCTAAGTCGGCAATTAAATAACAATATAAGTATAACAAAAAAAGAGAAAAAATTCTACTATTTTTTTCTCTTTTTACATTTTTTACGGTTTTCTAGTTTTTTAGTGCCTTTAACATTTTTTTCCATAAACCCTTAGCAGAATAATTCAAAATACCTACCTTATAAATTCTTAATCCATATTTAATCAAAAGATAAATAGCCCCTACCATAATAAGACAAGAAATAAGAATCTCTATAATTCCAATCTGTCCCAATACTAATAAAGAAGGAGACAAAATAGCTGAAATAAAAGGAACAAAAGATAAAATTTTAATAAAGAGTGCTCCTTTAAACATTCCTGCCATCATCGCTAAATAATATCCTACTAAAGAAATAATCATAATAGGTGTTTGTACCTGTTGAAAATCTTCAATATTTGTTGTCATGGAAGCTAAAATACCCGCTAAAAGGGAATAAGCAATAAATGTTAAAACCATTAAAAGTAACGTAATTGGAATAATATAAATTAATTTTTCACCAAATCCACTGGATAGTAATTGACTTAATACATTACTGACTTCCCCACCTAATCCATTTGTAATAGAAGATCCTCCTATTAGGTGTCGAATTAAAAATCCAAAAGCTGCAAACACAACTAATAAACTTCCTTGGATTAAGACAAATAAATTTCCAGCAATCACTTTTGCAAAAAAATGTGTCTTTGGCGAAACATTTGAGATGATAATTTCCATTCCCCTTGTTGTTTTTTCATCATTTACCTCTGCCCCAATCATCTGTACTAAAAACAAAGAAAGCATAAAAAACGGTAAAATCACAACAGGAAAAACAGTCGTCATAATCATAGACATTCCCTCGTCTTCAGATTTTTTATTTTCATCTAATATCTCTCTTTTAATATCTAAAGCCGAATAAATTTTATTGATCTCCTCTATAGGAATATTACTATTTGCCATTGCAATCGAAACTTTTGTATTATTTAAAGCGGTTGATAGAATTTGAAAATCTATAGAATCCATAAAACTATTGGAAACAACAGACACCTCTAATACAGTTTCTGGATTTTCCTTAATAACAACTAAAATATTTTTATCGTCTTCTTCTACTTTTTTCTTCAATTCCTCAAAGCTTTCCTCGGATTTAACGACATGAAAATATTCTTTTCCTTCCTCTACTAGGGAAGAACTATTTGCTTTTAAATGTTCCTCTAAAAGGGGAATAGCCATATTAGTTTCATCTATTACATAAAGATTTCGTGTATCATTAAAATCTCCTCCAAAAAAAGTAATAATAGAATCAATATTAATAATTCCAGCAATAACGATCGCTAATATTATATTAGCTATCATAAACCATTTTGTCTTTATTTTTCGATTTAAACTGATTCCAATAAGATAATTTAATTTACTTTTCATAACTTTCACCTACTTTTGCAATGAAAATCTCATTTAAAGATGCTTCTTCTACTACAAATTTCGTCATATGTTTACAACTGCTTACATAAGCAAATACATCCTCAACATTTTCTTCACTTTCTATTTTTACTTCCCATTCGTCTCCATGTTCAACAACTTCTAAAACACCTTCTATTTGTTCCAATTTTTTAGAATCAATATCTCCTTTTATAAAAATATTTTTCTTACGATATTGTTCTTTAATATCTTTTAAATAACCACTTAATACAGGTTTCCCTTTTAAAAGGATAACAAGTTTCTTACAAAAGAGTTCTACGTGTTCCATTCGATGAGAGGAAAAAATAATCATACTTCCACGAGAAGCCATATCCATAATTTCATTTTTAAAAAGTTCTACATTAAAAGGATCTAATCCCGAAAAAGGTTCATCTAAAATCAATAATTTAGGATCATTAATAATTGCTGTTATAAATTGAATTTTTTGTTGATTTCCTTTTGATAATTCTTTAATTTTTTTCTCTTTATAATCCGAAATTTCAAATTTTTCTAATAAATGGTCTAACTTACTTAAAATATCTTTTTCCTGCATTCCCTTTAAAGTTCCGTAAAAAAGACACTGCTCTTTAACTGTCATTTTGGTTAATAAACTTCTTTCTTCTGTTAAAAAACCAATTTGATCTGTTACAGAATAATCAATTTTTTTACCATTTAAAGTAATTTCTCCTTCTGTGGGATCTAAAAGTCCCATGATCATTCGAAAAGTTGTTGTTTTTCCAGCTCCATTAACACCTAATAAACCAAATATTTCTCCTGGCTTTACTGTAAAGGATAATTGATCAACTGCTTTAAAATCCCCATAATATTTTGTTACATTTTCTACTTTTAACATAATTCCTCCTATTTAAACAATCTAATAATGTCATTGTAGGTTACAAAAACCATTAACACCATAAGAGCCATCAATCCAATCGCATGAATACGATTTTCTATATCTGGATTAACAGGTTTTCCTTTTATCTTTTCAATAATCATAAAAAAGAGTCGACCTCCATCAAAGGCTGGAAGAGGTATTAAATTCATAAACCCAACATTAATGCTAATAAGTGCTGTTAAATACATAAGATTGATCAATCCACCTTGTGCACTTTCTCCAACAACTTGAAAAATTCCAATTGGTCCTGATAAATTGCTTAAACTTAGTTTCCCAGTTACTAAATAAATAACAATATCTATCATCTGTTTGAAAAGACTTACTGTTTTTGAAAATCCATACCCTATCGCTTCGAAAAAACCTTTTTTGACTGTATTTTCTAAAGAAAAACCATAAGTATACGTTTTTCCATTTTCTGTTTCTACTTCCATAGGTTTAATCGAATAAGTATGATAGCTTCCATTTTTCTTTCGCACTTCCACTTCAATCGTTTCCCCTAAGTGAACTTGCAATTCTAAAAGAAGACTATCTGAGGTTCTCACCTGTTTTTTGTTGATTCGAACAATTTCGTCCCCTTTTTCAATTCCTGCAATAGCAAAAGGATAATTTGTTTCTACTCCACTTATTTTGGTACTATTAGAGGGAACTCCATAAAAAAGTCCGATAGTAAATAATAAAAGCAAAGCGAATAAGAAATTAAAACAAACACCTGCTATTACTACTCGCACTCTTTCAATCCAGGTTTTCGATTGCATTCTTTTGTCTAATGGAACTTTCTCATCTAATTCAACTTGTTCTCCTGCCATACTTACAAATCCACCAATTGGAAAAAGGCGAATCCCATATTCTGTTTCATCATTTTTTCTTTTAAAATGAAAAATACGTGGTCCCATTCCTATACTAAATTCATAAACATAAATTCCTGCCTTTTTCGCAAAAAGAAAATGCCCTAATTCATGTACAAATAATATTAAAGTAAGAATTAACAAGAAATAAATAAAATTCATAGAATCCCTCCTATAAAAAAGATAAAGCCTAAAGTAATAAAGATTATACTATCAAATCGATCTAAAACGCCTCCATGCCCTGGCATTAAATTAGAAAATCTCTCTTTATTAAAATATTTTTTCATAGCAGAAAAGAAAAGATCACCAAATTGCCCTAAAACAGATAGAAACAAGGTCATTAAAAATAATATAATCTGGGAACTATTTGGATGCACTACAGTACTTAAAAAGACATAGGGAAGAAGAGTTCCAAAAAAAACGCCCCCTATAAGACCCTCCCATTTTTTAAAAGAATCAATAGATTCCATAACAGGATGTTTTCCGATTAAATTTCCAATTAAGTAAGAATAACTATCCGTTATACAAGCTATTAAAAATATATAAATTACATAATTGACATGAATTGAATTAATAATTTGTAAAAGAGAAAAACTTATACCGATAAAAAAGATTGTTCCAACTAAATAAAGAGCATCACTAACACTATATTTTTCTTCATCATGATAAAACATAACAGAAAGTAAAAATAATAAAAAAGTAGCTGCTATAATCTTATAATCTAATACAAATTGTTTCATTTGACTACTGTGATACAAAACAAATAGCGTCATAACAATATAAGAGATAAATTTAATGAGATCTGGAATGGCCTTTTTGGTCTCTTTTATTGTGATAATTTCCTTAAGTGCGAAAATTGATAATGCATACACAAATAAATGAAAAAGCAATCCACCCTTATAAATAATTGGCAAAATTAGGAATATTAAAAATAAACTTGTAATGGTTCTTTGCTTCATAGATATCCTCCAATACTACTATTATATTATACATTATTTGGAAATACAAGTAAAAAAATGGATATAGAATGACTTCTTTTTGGTTTGTAAGTTAAATTTGAAAGTGCACAATTGTTGTGCAGTTAACTTTGTAATTCA
>CAMSXY010000078.1 GCA_947065955.1 uncultured Caryophanales bacterium
CCCTACACGACGCTCTTCCGATCTCACTTTTATGGTTTATATTTAAAAAAGAAGGAGAGAAATTATGTATAATTTTAGTGAAATAGAAGCCAAATGGCAAAAGTATTGGGAAGAAAAAGAAACTTTTAAAACAGATGTATGGGACTTTGATAAACCAAAATACTATGCTCTAGATATGTTTCCTTACCCATCTGGACAGGGTCTTCATGTAGGGCATCCAGAGGGTTATACAGCAACCGATATTGTTTCCAGAATGAAGCGTATGCAAGGTTATAATGTTTTACACCCAATGGGATGGGATGCTTTTGGCCTTCCAGCAGAACAATACGCTATTAAAACAGGAAATCATCCAGAAGGTTTTACGAAATCCAATATAGAAACGTTTAAAAAACAATTAAAAATGCTTGGACTTTCCTTTGATTGGAGTAAGGAAATTTCAACAGCGGATCCTGCCTATTATAAATGGACGCAATGGATTTTTATAGAACTTTTTAAGGATGGGTATGCTCGTTTAGTCGATATGCCTGTAAATTGGTGTGAAGAACTCGGAACTGTTCTTGCCAATGATGAGGTTATTGATGGAAAAAGTGAAAGAGGAGGTTTTCCCGTTGTTCGAAAAAACATGAAACAATGGGTTATTGATATTCCTTCTTATGCGGAAAAGTTACTAAGTGGACTGGAAGATATTGATTTTCCAGAATCCACAAAAGAGATTCAAAAAAATTGGATTGGAAAGTCTATAGGAGCGCTTGTTGATTTCAAAGTAAAAGGGATAGATGAAAAATTTACAGTCTTTACAACTCGTTGTGATACTCTTTTTGGAGCGACTTATACGGTACTTTCTCCAGAACATCCACTCGTTTCAAAAATTACCACAGAAGATAAAAAAGAAGAAGTTGAAGCTTATAAAGAATATTGTAGTCATAAATCCGATTTAGAAAGAACCGAACTAAACAAAGAAAAAACAGGAGTTTTTACTGGAAGTTATGCCATAAATCCTGTAAATGGAAAAGAAATTCCTATTTGGATTGCTGATTATGTCCTTTCTTCTTATGGAACAGGGGCCATTATGGCTGTTCCTGCCCATGATGAACGTGACTTTGAATTCGCACGTAAGTTTGGACTCGAAATCCTTCCCGTTTTAGAAGGGGGAGATTTAGAAAAAGGAGCTTATACAGAAGATGGCCTTCATATAAATTCTGCTTTTTTAAATGGTCTTAATAAAGAAGAGGCTTTAGAAAAGATGTTTGCTTGGTTAGAAGAAAAGAAAATTGGTAGAAAAAAGACAAACTATCGTTTGAGAGAATGGATTTTCGCTCGTCAAAGATATTGGGGAGAACCGATTCCTATTGTCCATTTAGAAGATCAACTGATTGCCTTAGAAGAAAAAGAATTACCTCTTATTTTACCTTCCCTTGACGATTATAGTCCAAGTAAAAACGGAAATTCTCCTCTTGAAAAAGCAACAGAATGGTTGAAAGTAGAAAAAGATGGAAAAATGGGGAAAAGGGAAACCAGCACCATGCCAGGTTCTGCAGGTTCAAGTTGGTATTTCCTTCGTTATATAGATCCTAATAACGATACTTGTTTAGCCGATAAAAAACTTTTAGAACACTGGTTACCAGTCGACTTATATGTGGGGGGACCTGAACATGCAGTAGGACATCTATTATATTCTCGTTTTTGGAACCAATACCTATATGACAAAGGTCTTGTTCCTGTAAAAGAACCTTTCAAAAAACTACGTCATCAAGGCATGATTTTAGGAGCTAATGGGGAAAAAATGAGCAAAAGTAAGGGAAATGTTGTTAATCCAGATGACATGGTAAAAGAATATGGAGCCGATGCTCTTAGAGTTTATGAAATGTTTATGGGACCTCTTGAAGCTTCGAAACCCTGGGATCCTAAAGGAATTGAAGGGTCCAAACGTTTTTTAGATCGCGTTTTTCGTCTTTATATAGAAGAAACCAAAATAAAAGAAGAAGAAAATAAGAATTTGGAAAGAATTTATCATCAAACCGTAAAAAAAGTAACAGAGGACTATGAGACTTTGAATTTTAATACAGCCATTAGTCAAATGATGATTTTTATAAATGCAGTTTATAAAGAAGAGGTATTTCCTAAAAACTATGCCAAAGAATTTTTAAAACTATTAAATCCAATTGCCCCTCATATTACAGAAGAATTATGGCAAAAACTAGGAGGAGAAACGACTATAAGCTATGAGCCTTGGCCTAGTTATATAGAAGAAAAAACAAAAGCAAGTACTTATGAGATGATTGTACAAGTAAATGGAAAAGTAAGAGGAAAAATGGAGGTAGACGTAAACATTTCAATAGAAAAAATGCAAGAATTGGCCCTTTCTATTGAAAATGTAAAAGAATATATCAAAGGAAAAGAAATCGTCAAAATCATTCCTATTCAGGGAAAAATTGTCAACATTGTTATAAAATAAACTGTAAAGCATAAATTTATTTATGCTTTTTTTGGAAAAAGAAAAAATACGTGTTATAATGAAAAATAGGAGAGTGAAAATATGACACCACATATAGAAGCAAAAAAAGAAGATGTTGCAAATATTGTTTTAATGCCAGGAGATCCAAAAAGAGCCGAATTTATCGCAAACACCTATCTAGAGGATTTTAAATGCATTAACCAGGTAAGAGGAATGCTTGGATATACAGGTTTTTATAAAGGAAAAAAAGTTACTGTAATGGCCTCTGGAATGGGATGTCCCAGTATTGGAATTTATTCTTATGAACTATTTAATTTTTATGATGTCGATTGTATTATTCGAATCGGTTCTTGTGGAGCCTATACCGAAAATTTAGATTTATATGATGTCATTTTAGTAGAAAACAGTTATTCAAAATCCAGTTATATTGAAGTATTGGATGGAGAAAAAATCAATCTGATAGAAAGTTCCCCTTTTTTAAATGAAAAAATTAAAGAAGCCGCTTCACAAAAAAATATTACTTTACAACAAGGAAATATTTATACAACCGATGTGTTTTATGCAAGTGGCGATATAAACGATTTATACAAAAATAAAAATTGTCTTGGAACTGAAATGGAAACTTTTGCCCTTTTTTATAACGCAAAAAAGTGTGGAAAAAAAGCTTCCGCTATATTAACAGTATCGGATAATTTAATTACCAAAAAAGTAACAACAAGTGAAGAAAGACAAAATGCTTTTAAAACCATGATGGAGCTTGCACTTGAGACGACTTTACTGATAAATTAAAAAAATATGTATATACTAAGAAAGAGGTGATGACTTTGAAATATAGAAAATATAATATGGGATCCTATAATCTTCATTTCATAGAGTCAAATCGTTTTAAAACTATTACAATGCGCATAAATTTTAAAAGGAAAATAGAAAAGTACGATATTACCTTTCGAAACTTTTTAAAAAGTATTCTGTTAGAATCCAATAAGAAGTATCCAACACGTAGAATATTAGAACAAAAGTGCGAGGATCTTTATGGACTTAACTATAACATTCATAATATTTTATCTGGAAAATATGGAATTATGAGTTTTGAAACCACTTTTTTAAATGAAAAATATACAGAAGAAAAAATGAATGAAAAATCAATTGCCTTTATGTTTGACATTCTTTTTTCTCCTAATATCGCAAATGCAAAATTTGATACCAAAACATTTGATCTTTGTAAAAGACAGATGGAAGATTCCCTAAATTCAGTGCAAGATGATCCAGACTATTACAGTAAGATGAGACTTTTAGAAGAGATGAAGGAAGAACCCCTTTCTTACCGAAGCATTGGATATTTAGAGGACTTAAAAAAAATCAATCCTAAAAATTTATATGAATATTATTTAAGTATTTTACAAAGAGATTTTGTAGATATATTTTTAATTGGTGATTTTAGTATAGAAGAAATAAAACCTTTTATTACAAAAAATTTTCGTATTAATACCTTAAAAAAACCAGGAACCAAACATGAAATAACGTATAGTAAATTCCGAAAATTAGGGCATGTTGTAAAAGAAAAAAAGGATTTAGAACAAAGTAAATTACTTCTTTCTTTTAAATTAAAAAATTTAACAGATTTTGAAAAACAATATGTAATGGGAATTTATTCTTATATTTTAGGAGGAAGTCCAGATTCAAAACTTTTTAAGACGGTACGTGAGGAAAACTCCTTATGTTATTCGATTTCTTCTTCTTTTAGCGCTGTAAATAATCTTCTTACTATAAAAGCAGGTATTAATGCAAAAGATTATAGAAAAACCATTCATTTAATAAAAAAAGAAATAAAAAACATGGAAAAAGGAAATTTTTCGGAAGAAAATATTGCTTCTGGGATAACCACTTATTTAAATGCCTATAAACAGGTTCTAGATTCTCAAGACTCGATTATTTCTAACTACGTTGCCCATGAATATTTAAATCTAGATCTTCTTGAAGAAAGACGTTCCAATATAAAGAAAGTAAAAAAACAAGATATCAAAAATGTAGCGAAGAAAATTTCTATCGATACAATTTATTTGCTAGAAGGTAGGGATAAAATTGATTAAGAAAAATTTAACAGGGCTAGATCTAGAAGTATTTGAAGAAACGTTAGAAAATGGACTTAGAATTTTTATCATTCCAAAGAAAAATGCTAATAATACATATGTTACTTTTTCAACAAATTATGGTTCGGTACAAAATGATTTTGTCCCAATTCAGGAAGAAAATATGATTTCTGTTCCTCTTGGAATTGCACATTTTCTAGAACATAAAGTATTTGAACAAGAAAGTGGCGAAGATCCCTTTACCTTTTATAGCGAACGGGGTGCTGATGCGAATGCAAATACTACCAATTATAAAACAACTTATCTTTTTTCAGGAACTGAATTTTTAGAAGAAAATCTTAACTACCTTTTAGATTACGTTACAAGTCCTTACTTTACAGATGAAAATGTGGAAAAAGAAAAAGGAATTATTGAACAAGAAATTAAAATGTATGAAGACGATCCCTATACAAGAATTTACGAAGGAGTTATCTATAATGCCTTCGTAAATCATCCCATTCGATATCCAATTATAGGAAATATCGAATCTATTCGGAAAATTACAAAAGAAGACCTTTATAAATGTTACAATACCTTTTACCATCCAAGCAATATGTATATTGTGATTTCTGGAAAAGTAAAACCAGAGCAAGCTATCGAATGGATTTCAAAAAATCAAGAAAAAAAGGAAAGAAAAAAAGTAGAAAAAATAAAAGTAAAAGAGTATGAAGAACCCAATGAAGTTGCTAAAAAGGAAGAAAGAATCAAATTAAATATTACCATTCCTAAAGTAGCACTTGCCTATAAATTTCCAATAAAAGATTTTCAAGTAAAAGAAAAATCCACACTTTTACGTTATTTGTCCCTTCTTTTTGATATACATTTTGGATCTACTTCAAAACTAGTTGAAAAACTACGTAGAGAGGATATTTTAAATGGGCATATTGAAGTGGATTTTGTAGACACAAATGAACATATTTTGGTCATTTTCTTTGCAGAAACCAAAAAGGAAGAAGAATGGATTGAGCAAATTGAAAAAGAATTAAAAGATTTAAAAGTAGAAAAAGAAGAGCTAGAACGAAAGAAAAAAGTATTATTAAGTTCTCTTTTATATATGAGTGATAATGTATATAGTATAAATCATATGATTATGAATAGAATAAATCGTTATCATTTTATTGACTATACTATTCTTCAAAAAATAAAAGATGTAAATATGGATACAATGAAAGAAATAACCGAAAAACTGAATTTTTCAAATCGAACCCTCTTTTTTGTAGAACCAAAAAAATAACTTGCAATTTATGTATATTTATGGTAAATTAATAGATAGTTAGGGAGGCTATATATGCAAATTTTATTAATT
>CAMSXY010000079.1 GCA_947065955.1 uncultured Caryophanales bacterium
CAAGTGGTTATACGAAAAGTACAGGAGACTTGTGTCTTATGTATTCTTGTCCAAGCGGTTATACGAAAAATGGAAGTGGAAGTAGTTCAACTTGTACGAAGACAACTACCACTACAGCAACATCTACTTGTCCAAGTGGTTATACGAAAAGTACAGGAGACTTGTGTCTTATGTATTCTTGTCCAAGTGGTTACACAAAAAATGGAAGTGGAAGTAGTTCAACTTGTACGAAAACGACTACAACAAGTGCTTCTATAAGTAGATATTCTTGTTCTAGTGGAACTTTAAATGGATCGAAATGTTATTCTTGTTCCAGTGGAAGCTTAAGTGGAACCTCTTGTGTTTCTACTTCAACGGCTTCTCCAAATGTATCTTATTCTTGTCCAAATGGAGGATCCTTGTCAGGAACAACTTGTTATTATTAAAAGGCTTTTGCCTTTTTTTTGTTTTTATTTTATGTTATAATCTAAAAGAGGTGTTTTGTTATGGAATATAAGGTTATCATCAATGATTTTGAGGGTCCTCTTGATTTGCTTTTGCACTTAATTAAAGAATCTAATATTGATATCTTTGATATTCGTATTGAGGAAGTAACAAAACAATACTTTAATTTTATTCATAGGATGGAAGAGTTGAACTTAAATATTGCGAGTGAGTATTTAAGTATGGCAGCAGAACTTATCGAAATGAAATCAATGACTTTACTTCCTAAGAAAACGGATTTAAAAGAGGAAGAAGAAGATCCTAGAGAACAACTAATTGAACGACTTCTTGCTTATCAACAGTATAAAGAACTTTCTTTGAAGTTAAAAGAAATGGAAGAAAATCGAAAACAAGTTTATACTAAAAATCCAACAGATCTTTCTATTTTTGAAGAAAAAAAAGAAATAACGGATGCTATTACGGTTGATTCTTTAATGGAAGCTTTTCAAAAATTTTTGGAAAAAAAAGAACTGCTTAAGCCACTTCATACGAAGATCGCTACAAAAGAGTACTCGGTTGAAAAAAGAAGTCTTGAAATTAAAGAAATATTAAAAGAAAAGAAAAGAGTTTCTTTTTTAGAACTATTTGATGTTATGACAAAAGATTTTGTTGTTGTTACATTTCTTTCCATTTTGAGTCTTGCTAGAGATCAAGAACTTTGTATTTGCCAAGATCAAAATTTTAATACAATTTATTTAGAAGAAAAAAGGAGTATGTCATCATGAATCTGATAGGAGTTTTAGAAGGTATTTTATTTGTTGTTGGGGATGAAGGAATTTCTATTTCTGATTTAAAAAATATTTTGGAAGTAGATGAATCCAAAATTAAATCTTTATTGGACATTTTAAAAAAACGTTATGAAAGTGTAGAAAGTGGCTTTGTTTTAGAGTGCTTTGGAGAAAAGTTTAAACTTATGACCAAAAAGGAACATAAACACTATTATCAAAAGTTAGTTTTAAAGGAGCAAGATGAAAAATTGACACCAGGAGCTCTTGAGGTACTTGCTATTATTGCTTATAACGGACCTATTACACGTATTGAAGTAGAGGAAATTCGAGGAGTCAACAGTTCTCATTTTATTCATCGTTTATTATATAAAGATTTAATTGAAGAAAAAGGTCGTTCGGAATTACCTGGAAAACCAATTCTTTATGGAGTTACAGATACTTTTTTAGATTATTTGGGGTTACATTCTTTAGAAGATTTACCACAAGTTCTTCCTGTTCAAGAAAAAAAAGAAGAAATTGGATTATTTGAATCTAGATATCAAGAGATAGATTCTTAAGGGAGATTGTATGAAAAAGGTTGAAATATTATCCCCTGTTGGAGGGATGCATGTTTTAAATGCAGCCATAGAAGGGGGAGCGGATGCAGTTTATTTAGGTGGAAAACAATTTGGTGCTCGTAATTATGCTGATAATTTTGATTTGGAGGAAATGAAAAGTGTAATTTTAAAATGCCACCTTTATGGTATAAAAGTATATGTGACTTTAAATACTTCCATTTATGAAAGAGAAGTTTCTTCGTTTATGGAATATGTTGATTTTCTTTGTTCGAATGGGGTTGACGCTTTGATTATGCAAGATTTGGGAATGATCGATCTTGTTCATAAAACTTACCCCTCTTTAGAGTTACATGGTTCTACACAGATGCATATTCATACGTTAGAAGGGGCTTTGTTTGCTAAAAGAATCGGTCTTAAGAGAATCGTTCTTGCTAGAGAAACGTCTATTTCTGTTATTTGTGAAATTAAAAAGAAAGTTGATATTGAAATTGAAGTTTTTGTTCATGGAGCTTTATGTATGAGCTATTCTGGCCAATGTCTTATGAGTTATTTGACACATGGTAGAAGTGGAAATCGAGGAACTTGTTCGCAATGTTGTCGACTTCCTTATCAAGTGGATGGAGATTCTCTTTATATTTTAAGTATGAAGGATTTGTGTACTTTAGAACATTTAGATAAGCTTGTTGCTCTTGGAATTGATAGTTTTAAAATTGAAGGTCGCATGAAAAGTCCCGAATACGTTTATTTAACAACATTTTTGTATCAAAAATACACAAAACAATATCAGGAAACTGGAATGCTTTTTGTAGATAAACAGGATCTTATTGATCTTCAGAAGATTTTTTCTAGATCTTTTACACCTGGGTATATGTTTGAGAAGAATTATGAAAATATTACAAACGATTATCGAGGAAATCATATGGGGATTCCTATTGGTAAAGTGGTAAACGTTAAGAATCGAATTTTTATTAAGCTTTCTGCTTCGGTTAGGCAAGGGGATGCGATTCGAATTCTTCATTCTAAAAGGGATGTTGGAGGTTATTTAAATTATATTTATAAAAAAGAAAATTTAGTCAAAGAAGCAAAGGCTGGGGATGTTATTTCCATTCCTTATATGGCAGGAGTGTCTGTTTTGGATGAGGTTTTAAAAACAGTTGATATTTCTTTGCAAAAGCATCTTCAAAAGATAATAGAAAATCGAAAAAGAAAAGTTGTTTTAAAGGGAACTTTGTGGATTCAAATTGGTGAGCCTATTTCTTTTACACTTTTTGATGGTAAAAGTAAAGTGCAGGTTCAAAGTTCTTATCTTGTGCAAAAGGCATCTAATGCTCCTTTAACGAAACAAAGGATTGAAATGCAGATGAAGAAATTGGGTGATAGTGTTTTTTCATTAGAAGAATTGGATATTAATATGGAGGAGTCTATTTTCATTCCTATTCATGTTTTAAATGAACTTCGAAGAGAGGCTACCCTAAAATTAGAGGAGAAAAGATGTGAAGGAAAAGTCTATGAGAAAAAAAATTATTTTCTTGAAGTTCCCTTTTTTCCACAAGAAAAAACCAAAAGTATTGTTCTTTTGGATGATAGTTTTTTTGATGAAGTTTTAAAAGAAAATTTTTCTAATATTTATTTTGAAGAATATGATCAATACCAAAAATGGCAACAATATTCGAATGTTGGATTTCGACTTCCAAGGATAGAACCACCTTTTTATGCAGCCTCTTCTTTTTTAGTTGGAGAAGTTGGTAGTATTTTAAGAGGAAAATGTTCTACGGATTATAGTTTTAATGTGTTTAATTCTTATACAGTTGCTCTTCTTCATAGTATGGGGGTAGGGAAGGTAACTTTATCTATTGAACTATCTGAGGAAGATATTAAAGAACTAATCGAAAAGTATCGCCTTCGTTATCATAAAAATCCTTCTTTGTCTTTTTTTCTTTATGGAAGGGTAGAGGCTATGGTTATGAAAATGGATTTTTTGAAGAAGTATCAAAAAGATTCTATAGAGATAATCGATTCTTATAATCATTCTTTTCTTTTAAAGAAAAAAGATTATTACACGGTTTTATACGATAAGACTGTTCGAAATTTAAAGGCTTCTTCTTATTATGCTTTGGGGATTTTGGATGTTTGCTTTTTTGTCTCTAATAAAAATGAGTGGGATTTTCTTAAAAAAAATTTAAAATTTATTGGAGAATAATTTAAAAAATTGTTTGGAAAATTATTTCAAACAACTTTTTTATATTTTTTCGCGTTTTTTGGGTTTATGTTTTACTGCTTTTTCATCTGTTCTTTGTGTTAAGTAATCTAAAGATACATTGTATAAATCGGCAAGTTGTATTAATATAGGAACGGGAAATGTCCTAAGACCATTTTCATATCGATTATACACAACTCGATTGATTTTCAGAAACTTCGAAACATAATCCTGTGTAAAATCATGATCCTCCCTTAAATTTTTAACCCTTTCAAAATACATATTTACCACCTATTATCAATTATATCCAGTAACCTGCTTGCCGTTTGCAGAAAGTAACTATATGAGTACAATTTTCTAATGATTTTTTTTTTAATAAAGAGTAGACAATTGTAAAATTTGTGTTATAATAAAAAACAATTTGTTGGAGGTGTATGCAATGAAGTCAAATTTACCTGTTCTTCTTCTTAGGGGAATTGTGTTACTTCCAGATAACGATATAAAATTAGAATTAGAAGGCACTGGTCGAGCTATTATAGATGTTGCGGAGCTTTTTCATGAAAATCATATGCTTGTTGTAAGTCCTAGGGATTCGAAAGAAGAAAATCCTAATGTACAAGAACTTCCTAAAGTAGGGATTATCGCTCGAATGGATCATAAAATTGAACTTCCAAGTGGAAAAATCCGGGTTATTCTTAAAGGATTACATCGTGCTAATATATTTGAATATTTGAATTTGAATAAAAGTACAGATGTACTAGAGGCTATTTTTGAAAATTCTTTAGAAGAGGTTTTAAAAGAGCAAGAACAAAAGGCAATGCTTCGTAAGTTATATCATGAGGTAGAGAAATATGCTCAAAATGTCTCTTATGCTAGTAATAGTATTCTTTCTGATATTTTAAATGCAAATAGTTTATCAAAAGCGACTGATAAAGTTGCTCCTACACTTCCTTTATCTTATGAAAGAATGCAACAGTATCTAGAAGAGTTAAGGGCAACATCGCGTACTAAGATGTTGCTGGAAGATATTTATCATGAAGAGGAAATGTTTCAAATCGAAAAAGATTTAGATGCTAGAGTTCATGAGCATATGGATCTTAACCAAAAAAACTTTTTTTTAAGAGAAAAAATAAAGGTATTAAAACAGGAACTTGGAGAAGTTAGTTTTAAAAATTCAGATGTTCAAAAATTTTATAAAAGGATGGAAGAAAAAGAATTTCCTTTTGAAATAAGAAAACGTTTGGAGCAGGAAATTGTTTATTATGAAAATTTAAGTGAAAACGCTATTGATTTAAGCATTCGATACCAATATATAGATTGGTTGCTTAGTTTACCTTGGGGTATATATACAAAGGATTGTACAGATTTGGATCTTGTAAAGGAATTTTTAGATCATACACATGGGGGTCTTGAGGAAATAAAATTACAAGTTCTTGAATATGTCGCTGTTTGTAAAAGAAAGCAACAAAATTCATTTATTCTTTGTTTTGTTGGACCTCCTGGAGTAGGAAAAACCTCCTTAGCTTCTACAATTGCGCAAGCGATGAATCGTAAATTTGTAAAAATATCGGTTGGAGGGCTTTCTGATGAGGCCGAGATTAAAGGACATCGAAAAACCTATTTGGGTGCTGCTCCAGGTCGAATTATTCAGGCTATGAGAAAAGCAGGGAGTTGTAATCCAGTATTTTTGATTGATGAAATTGATAAGATGACGAAAAATATTCATGGAGATCCAGCAAGTGCTCTTTTAGAAGTTTTAGATCCAGAACAGAATCATTGTTATAGTGATCATTTTATCGAGGAAAGTTATGATCTTTCAAAAGTATTTTTTATTGCTACAGCAAATCATTTAGAAGATATTCCAGAGGCTCTTCGTGATCGAATGGAAGTTATTTCTTTAACT